>JAITBC010000253.1 GCA_031283785.1 Tannerella sp.
TAATACCTACTTTAATCATCGTTTAAAATTTTAATAGTGTGAATAAAATTATCTATTATACTTCCTCTTCATATATTTTTTCGGGTGCAAAATTACGGTTTATTTGTGATATGTACAATAGAATGAAGAAAAATTTCTTTAATCAGTTCCGGGCAGATTTCTTTTTATTCCCGGCAAATAATTCATAAATCAAAGATTTTGCTTTATTAATGCCCCATGTTATAAGCATTGGTCGAATAATATTCCATGCTGTGGGAATCAGGCTTCGTATGACGGCATAATAAGCCGGCGCGGCAGCGGCGGCGGGAATTTTCAGTCCATTCCGTTTGTAGCTGCCGGTTGTGGCCGCACCTGTTTTTTTACCGGATTTTCCGGGCGGCAACAGCAGGGATGATACGACGGAAAGGAACACTCCCGCCGCATTGTCGCGCAGGCATGCAAAATCGTCGCCCAGTTTTTTTTCTTTTTTACGGCACTGCGCTTCGATATTCCTTTTGTCGGCAAACAGCTGCTCGACAGGCGAAAGAGGCTTGAGCCGTATTTTCGAATGTTGGTTATGTTGCTTCATTTCCGGAAGTTGCTTTTGTTTCCGCGTCTTTTTTTTGTTTGTCGGCACTGAGCGCCGATATGATTATATTTATAACCCGCAGCCGAATACGCTCCCTGTTAAATATCACCAGCAGGATGAGGATCACGTAAAGCCCTGCCACGATTGCAAAACCGGCGGTTGTGGAATCAAGCTGTTTGCTTAGCAGGAAACCGAAAGCGAGCATGGCGAAGAGGATTGCGAAGAGTATCAGCGCCGACAGTAATAATCCGTACGAGAGGACGGCAAACACTTTGCCGATCCGCTCGTACGCATTTAGTTTGAGGAGTTCGAGTTTCAATTCCGCATACGCGGAAATGTCGTCTTTCAGTTCGCGGAAGATTTCTTCTGCTTCTTTTTCCATTGCTTAAAGGCGTTTAGCTTAAACGATTTTTTTGTTTAGTACTTTGTGTCTGCTACGCCCGGATTTATTCGGAAGCATCGGCGTCTTCGGAAAGATTTCCGACATTGCCTTTGTATTTGTTTATAGCAGAACTGAACCCTTCTTTCACTTTCCCGACGAATCCGTTCAGTTCGTCAAGTATCTGCTCTTTTTTGTCCGTTGCGACAAGATAACCGATTGCCGCGCCTACTGCAGCACCTACTACAAGGCCTAACAGTAATTTTGAATCAATATTACTTTTCATAACACTACAATTTTAAATTTAGCGCTACAAATCTAACAATTTTTTTTGTCGGAACAAAATTTTCCGCAGAATATTTTTGAAGTTGTATTATTAAGACGCGGATGTCGTGTTGCCGGATGCGGCTGTAAACAGCCGGGAAGGGGTCGTTTTTTCATAAAAAAATAAAAATGTTTGCGTACACACTTGCAGGATAAAAGAAAAGGTTTAACTTTGCGAATGTTTAAAGCAGGATTTAATTTGTAATTTAGTAAAAAGAATTTAGTAAATAGAGTCATGACAACACGTAGAGATTTTTTAAGAACAGCAACGCTGGCATCAGCGGGTTTTGCAATGGATAGTGTGCGTTTAAACGCATCGAGTTATCGTCAGATTATCGGAGCGAATGAGAAGGTTAATCTGGCATGTGTAGGTATCGGTTTCCGCGGATCCGAGATAATCAGGGAGTTTGCAAAGACAGGACTGGCAAATGTTGTAGCGCTGTGCGACATAGACATGGGCGCCAAACATACGCAGGAGATCATGAGTATGTTTCCCGATGCAGCCCGTTTCAAGGATTTCAGGGTTATGTTCGAAAAATTCGGGAATAAAATTGACGCCGTATGTGCCGGTATACCCGATTTTGCACATTATCCGGTCGTGATACAGGCTATAAAGGAAGGTAAACATATTTATGTTGAAAAGCCGATGTGCCGTACTTTTCTTGAAGGCGAGCTGATGATTGAAGCGGCGAAGAAGCATCCAAAGATTGTTACCCAGATGGGTAATCAGGGACATTCGGAAGGCAATTATTTCCAGTTTAAAGCGTGGAAAGAGGCCGGGATTATAAAAGATGTAACGGCTGTTACCGCCCATATGAACTCCTCCCGCCGCTGGCATGTATGGGATTCGCGTATTTTCAAATATCCGGATCCGGAACCGATGCCGGCAGGTATAGACTGGGATACGTGGAACATGGCCGTGCCGTATCATGAGTTTAACGAGAGATATCACTACGGGAACTGGCGTTGCTGGTACGACTTGGGGATGGGCGCTTTAGGCGACTGGGGAGCGCATATCGTCGATACGGTTCACGAGTTTCTGGAACTTGGCCTGCCTTACGAGGTGAATCCGCTGAGGCTGAAGGAGCATAACGATTATTTCTATCCGATGTCTTCGACCCTGCTGTTCCGTTTTGCCGAGAGAAAGAATATGCCGGCGCTCGATATTACATGGTTCGACGGGCCGGATAATATCCCTCCCGTTCCGGAAGGCTACGGAGTGTCGGAAGTCGATCCGAATATTCCTCCCGTTGCCGGAGGAAAACTGCAGCCGCTGAAACTTAACCCGGGGAAAGAAATATACAGTAAGACGTTGACGTTCAAGGGCGGTTCTCACGGTAATACGCTGTCGATTATTCCTGACGAAAAGGCGAAGGAGATGGCGTCGAAATTACCGGATGTGCCGAAATCCCCGTCGAACCACTATGCCAACTTTTTGCTTGCATGTCAGGGTAAGGAGAAGACGCGTTCGCCGTTTGAGGTTGCCGGTCCGTTAAGTCAGGTATTTTGTCTTGGCGTTATTGCACAGCGCATGAATACGAAGATCGAGTTTGATGCCGTAAAGAGACAGATTACCAATAATCCGTTTGCAAATGCTTTGTTGGCCGGCGCTCCTCCGCGTTCGGGCTGGGAAGAATATTACAGGATTTAAAGAGTATAGGCGTTATTGCTTTCATAAGGCTGTCTCCCGATCGCGGGGGGCGGCCTTTTTCGGGTGTGTACGGTAAATTCAGATAAAAAGAGGGCGTCCGGGATTTTTTCAGACACCCTCTTTTTTGTTCTTACAGGTTTCGGCTTGTGATTATCGTTCTTTGCTAAGCCTGAAGTTTGAAAAATAAAATGCCATGTCGCTATCGGGATCTACGCCTTTTTCACCTCCGATATTGAAGACGATAACCCTTGTATGGCGGCTTTCCATGTTGGAAATATCGACCGTATACTCGGTCCATTTCTGAAGGTCGGAATCGCTGATGGGATGTGTCGGGTTGCCGTGGTCCCAGTATTCCTGACCGAAATTACTGTTTTCACCGAACGCCCACATGTGGTTCATGAACCTTATCCAGATGCTTTGGAAGTTTGCGTTAGCGCCGGTCAAGCTGCTTTTCGGCGGAGCGTAAATACGGTATTTGAAGTATTTATACTCTTTGGCATTGAACCGGTAGTCCGGAGGTACGGCAATGACGATCGACGCGCTTTTCTTTTTCGGTATCGCCTTGAACACGTTCGCCAGCCCTTCGCCAGCCGGGGCGTCACTTGGGTTTAAGGTGACGACGGTTTCAAAATTACCGTCCTGGACCAACCCGTTCACGATATAGTTATGAGGAATTAATACATCGCCGGAAGTTTCCACTACTTCGGCGACGCCGCTTTCGATGTATGGGGCAAGCAGATTGTCAAGTCCCATGGTATTGGGGATATAACGAACCTTCTTCAGCGTGCCCGATTCCAGCAAATCTTTGAGAACCTGTACGTCGCCGACATCACTTACCTTTGCAATGAAAGCAGATGTTGGCCCGCCTCCGATTTCACTTGTCGTATTGTTCCTGTTGTAGGTGTATTTCCTTATCTCGAACAAGTCGCCGCCGGTCAAATCCAGTTCTTCGATATTTGAGAAATAAAATATGTCCTGGAGGGAGTTTGCGTGTATGGGATAGACCAGTTTCGTAAACTTGGAGGCCGATTCGAAATCAAAACGCGCGAGGCCGTTAGCGATCATGACATCCCGTTCTGCCGGCGAGAATGTTCCCGTGCTTGCCGGGATGTTCAGGGTCAGGTCTTTTTCCAGCGTAAGCGTGTCCAGTATGGAGGCATTGTTTACTTTGGGCAGGATCCGGTACTTCATTTTGACGGCGTACGATTTGCCTGTCTCAAGGTTGCTTACGAAGAATCTGGAATCATTGCCTCTCTCTCCTTTTACAACGTTCCCGTCGCGGTCGGTATATTCGTAATTCAACCCGTGATAGGTGAGGAGCAGCGAATTCAGACCTGCGGGCCATTCAACGATGGCCGACGACGGGGAAGTCGTGATCCTCGGCGAACTTATAGTGGTCGATTGCAGGTCGGACGAAGTGAACGGTATAAGTGCGATTTCCTGCGGGACGGATTTATTGTCGAATTCGTCGAGGGTATAGATGAAAAACCTGTAGATTTTGGACTGTGTCAATCCCGTTATATTTACCCAGGACACCAACTCGTCGATGACGATTTTTTCATCGTCGTATTCAATAACGGTTTTCTTAGCCTTACCCATTTTTATCCGGCTGGAAGGGATGCGTCCTGCTTTCAGCAAGTCGATTTCCACTCTTTCATAACCGATATGGCCGACAATCGTATCGTATCTGGCGGGATAAACGATTTCTCCGTAATACTTTTCTATTTTGTCGTGCATATTTTCGCATGAAAATAATAAGACGGAGCATGTTATGATAAAAATTATTTTATATTTCATAGGTCAAAAAATTCTTGTCATTTATATATAAACTTATCTGTTAGCTTTTTTACCATAGAGGGTTATTTCGGACAAACAGTTGGCATCGTCGAGCGTATAGTTTCCGCCGAACCCTTTGACGGCTTCGAAACGGAAACGGCGTGTCGGCTTTGTGTATTGCGGGTCGTCCGGATAGAAATAGGCCATGTCGCCGGCTTCTCCCATTCGCACAAACTCAATTTCGCTGAGTCCAACAGGGACGAGTATCTTATGTTCGTTAATCGGTTCGCTCCAGGAGGCGGTCTCGTCATCCCAGATATAGAGCCTGTATATACCGACGTTTTCGTACTGATAATACTGTCCACGGTTGACGTTTGCCAGGCCGCCGGAATGTCGTTGTACGGTGATGATGCGGCTCAGTTCATAGTAATCTCCCATGTCGATAATGAAATTCCAGGGCATGTTGCCGTCCGCGCTTTTCCCCGTGCGGCCTCTTGAGTGTGTATGCATGAAGTTCAGGTTGTCGCCACGGTCGATGATATCGTCGATCACATAGCGGGCGCGTCCTTCCAGCCCGTCGCCGAAGCACATCGGGACGCCTCCTGTGGAATCGTTTGCGTTCGGCAGCACCCATTTGTCTTTCGGTATCTTGACGTCTTCCAGCAGCGTAAGTTGACCTGCGTCGATCGGTTCCGTTATGTTGCCGTAGGTGTCTTCCACCCTTACCCGGACGCTTACCGGTTCGTTCGACGACAGGTAAAGGTCGTTTATAAACCGGCGATCTTTTTCGAGGTTGGAAGCAAACACGTTCGTAAACGAATAAGGCGTTCCGTTTTGGGTATAACTGAAGTCTACGTATACGTTTATGTTTTGCGACAGCTCGTTTTCCCAGTTAATAAGGAAGGAGCTGAATCCGGATTTCACTACGATCGATTTTGCAACGCGCGTATAGGCCGGTTCCAGCGGGGTGACCCTGATCTCTACCGGTTCGGAGCGTATCCCGTTCCTGTTTACCGAATATAAAATGACGCTATATTCCTTCACCGAAGAAAACCCGTATACCGTCAGGGAATCTTTGTAATAAGACGAAGAGAACAGGAATGTCTGGTTTTTTTCGTTCGTATACGTTGCTTCCACCTGGAGCAAATCTTCGTCGGCAGGGATTGTGTAATACAGTTTTGCTCCTCCGTAAAGCGGTTCATAACTTATGTTCGAGACTTTGCCCGGAGGATTATCGCTTCCGGCGGGTTCGTATCTTCCTTCTTCCTTGCAGGCATTTGCGCATAACAGTAAGGAAAGTATAAATAATAAATATTTCATTGTTTTCATAAGTACATCATTTTTTATTTTTATTACCAACCGGGATTCTGTATTAAATTACCATTTGTATTTAATTCTTCGAGATCGATAGGCCACAAGCAGTCGCGTATGGAGAATTTGCGTGTCTGCTTGGCTTCCAGCACGAAGAATGTTGTGGCAGCCGTTCCGTCGTGTTTCCATCCTGATACGGGAACGGAAAATTCGCGGACGGCTCTTTTGTGTCGATGCATATCCCAGAAACGGCTACCTTCAAAAGCAAACTCGACGCCTCTTTCCTGCAGGATGATATCGCGTAAGCCTTCCTGCGTCCGGTGTTTATTTACGCTTTTGGCCAGCGTAGCATCCGACCACACGTTTTCCACGTTGGGGATGCCGGCGCGGCGGCGAATCTTATTAAGCAGATCGTATACTTCCTGCGACGGTCCGCCGTATTCGTTCAGGGCTTCGGCCTTCATCAGGTAGAGATCGGCCAGGCGGACGATGGGGTACGGGTATTTTATGGTTCTCTGCCATGCTCCCGACTGCGATTCCGGGTGCACGAATTTTTTCAGAGCGATACCGGTACAATAATAGTCGGTGGAATGAGTCGAGGAGTTGAATCCGCCGTCTTTCCCCTGATACATCATCGTGTTTATCCTTACGGTATGCGTGCGCCAGTAACCGCCGGTGATGACCATGTTCGCATAGAAACGCGGTTCGCGGTCAAGATACATCCGGAGCGTTTCCGAACCGGGTTGCATGATCCCGAAAAGTTCTCTGTATTCAGGGTCGGCAGCGCCGGGTGTGGTGACGATATCGAACATCTTATTTGCGTCGAACGTCAGGTCTTCGTCTGTCGGCAATCCGTTCTCCGTATAATACCTTTCAAGCGCCTGGTAAGTGGCGCCCATCCATTGCCATGAGAACTCGGCCGTGTTCGTTACGCCGTCGCCATAACCTGTTGGCAGGCGCATGTTCGTCGACGACGACAATTCGCCCTGACCGTAATAGTTTATTCCCGAAAAACCCCATACTACTTCCTTATTCCACGGATCGCATATAACCATCCTGTTATTGTACAGCGTTTGCATGTTTTCCGCGTTCACCGCGAATGCCTCTGTGTCGTAAAGGAAAGGTTCTTTCTCGTAAGTATACAATGCTTTGCCGTTCGCTTCGGCTATCGTTATCGCTTCGGTAAGGGCATCGATGGCCTGTTTCCATTTTTCATTGTTGTACTCCATCGGGAAGAACGGCTGTCCGTCGTGGTCGTAAAAGTCGCCGAAATACTCCCTGTTACCGTTGAAGAAAGGGCTTGCCCTGAAAAACAACACCCTTGCTTTGGCCGCTAAAGCGGCTATCCGGTCGACTTGTCCAAGGTCGTTTGCCGTAGCGCGTTCCTTAAGATCAGGTATCGCCTCGTCCATCAAATTGATGATATAGTCGAAGCACTCGTCGATCTTTGTGCGCGACAGGAATAGATTCTCGCTCGATGCGTCGGGGTCAATAATATTTTCCGCCGGCAACACGATAGGTCCGTATCTTTGTACCAGAAGCCAGCAATAGTATGCTTTCAGGAATTTGACCTGCGCTTTCCAGTCTTTGATCTCCTGCTCGCTCATATCGCGCACGTTGTCGATATAATACAAAAATACTTCGCACTGGTTTAACCCCCTGTAAAGGTGTTTTGCGCCATCTGTTCCGGACCATAATCCCAATATAGGAGAGCCTGTGTTCTGTAATCCACGCATAACCCGTATCGCTCGCAGGTTGCTCGAAGCATCGTTAAGGTCAAGACGGCCTATAAACTCGTCGCCCAGCGACCATGTCGTATTGTGCGTATCCGATTCATAAGGCAAGAAATTATAAACTCTGGCTAAGGCGTCGTAAGCGCTTTCCCTTTTCGTGAAAATCTCATCGAGTGTCAGCGTATTGTCGGGCACGACATCGAGATATTCGGCGCATGACGTCAATAATACTGCGCTCAGTATTATTCCGAATCGTATTGATTTAAAAAATTTCATAGTTACGGTAATTAAAACGTTAAAAATTTAATTGAATCCCAATATTATATCTCTTGTTGGGGGGATAACCTAATCCGGATCTTCCCATTTCAGGATCCCACAGTTTGAATTTACTCAACACAAATAAATTTTCCAGCGTCAGGTAAATGCGGCAGTTCTGCAGGCCTATTTTTTGCCATCCCCTCAAGTTATATCCGGCCTCCACCTGTTTCAATCGCATGAAAGAAGCGTCACGCAGCCACCATGAAGACTGTTGTGTGTTGTTTTCGATCGGTAAGGTCGACAGGCGCGGCCAGAAAGCATATACGTTAGGATTCGTTTCGCTCCAGTAGTCGGCGGCGACTATTTCAAGTGCGTTTCTGCGGGCTACAAACGGAGCGATCCCTTCCGTGCCGTCAACGCCGGGATTGATGAAGAACGATACCAGGCTGTTCCCCTGGAAAAAGAATGAAAAATCAAAATTTTTATAACCTGAAGATAATCCGAATCCGTATTGTATTTTAGGTACGGTAGGATATCCGATCGGTACCCTGTCGTTATCATTGACGACGCCGTCGCCGTTTACATCTTTATATTTGATATCTCCGGCCATGTATTGGCCGAAGTCCTGCTTCGGGGAGTTGTCGATTTCTTCCTGGTCGACAAACAGTCTTTCGGCAATCAGCCCCCATTCCTGTTTTACGTTATGTCCCAGCCGTTTTCTGTATTCGTCGGGATAATCTTTTTCGTCCAGCAGAACATATTTGTTGTCGGAGTAGGTAAAGTTTACACGGCCGGTCATCCAGAAATCGGTGTTAAAGAAATGCTGGTAGTCGATAGAACCGTCGAATCCCCAGGCTTTTAATTTGCCGACATTACCGCTTACGGAGGATTCCAGCCCTGCCGTAGCCGGGAAATTCTCCCTTACCATATATATTTTGTCCCGGTCTTCCCCGAATAATTCGCCCTGTATTTTCAGTCTTTCTTTCATGAAATTAGCTTCTATGCCGGCGTTCCATTTCGTAGAAATCTCCCATGTGATATTTGGATTGGCATAACGGTTGATTCTGTAACCGCCGTAGGAGTTCATAAATGATTCTCCCCAGCGGTAGCCGTTGTCAATCGCCTGGTCGGGATTATATACCGCAATATCCGATAAATAGAAGAAACGGTCTTTTCTTTCTGCGATCGCATCGTTGCCGATTCGTCCGATACTGCCTTTCAGTTTAAAGGTGCTTACGATATCACGCATGGAATCCCAGAAACGTTCGTTCGATATCAGCCATCCGCCGGCTATTGACGGATAGAACCCGAATCGTTTACTGCCGTCGAATTTTTCCGATCCGTTGTAACCGAATGAAAACTCAAGGAAATAGCGCGAATCAAAGTCGTAAGTAAAACGGCCGGCAAGCCCGGTGTTTTTCTCCGGCAACGTTTCGTAAATAGACGTGCTGTTTCCTGCGGTTAACAGGTTTTCTTCCATTGTACTTACTAACATCGCTCCGACGTTATGAACGTCAAACTGCCGCGTCCATGTGGCACGGGCTTCGAAATAATATTTGAAAGTGGCATTACGTCCGGGTACTACGTCTCCGAGGTGAGCCTGCCCTGTATTTGGGTTAAGACACCACAGTTTATGTTCTCCCGTTATCCGGTTATAAGATTCCAGGTCGTAATAGAATGGGTTATATGTACGTGTGCTTGTGTATCTGGTCCAGTTATTGACGGAACCTTTTATTTGCACGCTCAACCCTTCGGTTATAAACTTCAAATCCTGCTTTAGCGTTGCCTGTGCCGTTATATTGCTTTCATTACGGTCGGTATAGCCTCTTGTCATCTCTGCATAGGGGTTATATTTCCTGCCTCCGTATACATAGGTGTTGCCGAACAGCGTATGGGTAGTGTATTTATTGGCTTCGTCGGGTTCGTAAATGGCAGGAAAATCTACGGGATTACTGTTCATTATATTGTTGAATATGCCTGTTGTAGCGCTGGTGCGGTTGGAATCTTCAGGATCTTCCCATGGTCCCGTCTGCCTTTCAAAACGGCCGTGGACTTGCGTCTCAAGGACGGTCGTGGAAGTTAGTTTAAAATTAACGTTTGTACGAATATTGAAGCGGTTAATATTGATGTTCGAATTGTAATTGTTTCGGGGATCGACTTTCAACAATCCTGTTTCATGTTCGAACCCTCCGGCTACGTAATATGTAGCGACCTGTCCTCCTCCCGACACATTAATATTCGCTTTGGTGTTCGTGGTCGAACTTTTGAATATCTCATCGTACCAGTTAACATTAGGATAAATCATGGGGTTTTCTCCTGCGGCGGTAGACTGTATTTTCTGTTCGCTGTAATAAGCGCCGAGCAGGGGGTCTCTTGTCATTTGAGCTTCGTTGTACATGCGCATATATGTTACCCCGTCGACTAATTGCGGTATTTGTGTAGGAGTAGCAATGTGATTGTCTACGCGGACACTTAGTTTTACCGGGCCTTCAATACCTTTTTTCGTCGTTATGAGGATGATACCGTTTGCAGCGCGCGAGCCGTATAATACGGTAGCGGAAGCGTCTTTCAATACGGAAAAACTTTCTATGTCGTCGACTTGCAGGCGCGCCAGGTCTTCCGTCCCCATTTCAAAACCATCAATAAGGATGAGTGGGTCTGTCTTATAACCGAATGTAGTTACTCCGCGTATGAAGAATTGTGCATTATCCCTTCCCGGCTCGCCCGACGTCTGATACGAGATCAATCCGGGAATCCTGCCCGCCATGGCCGTAGTCAGGTTGGAAGAAGGTATTAGGAGGTCGGAAACCTTTACCGTTTCAATTGAAGCGACAACGCTTTGTTTCTTTTGCGTACCGAAAGCGACTACCGTCACTTCCTCAAGCATTTCAGCATCATCATACAGGATGATTTCTATTACGTTGCGCTGGTCAATGACGTGGAACACCGA
>JAITBC010000304.1 GCA_031283785.1 Tannerella sp.
AGTTTGAACTGAAACAGAATCTGGATTTTATTACAAAAGGACTGTCGGCAAGGGGAATGTTCAATGTGAACAGATATTCGCTGCTTGAAATGAGGAATGCTTATAAACCGTTCTTTTATGCGGTAACCAATACTGCGACGTATGAATACGCACTGACTCCTTTGAATCCCAATGGCGGTACGGATTATTTAGAAGTCCTGTCGAGCAACAAAACCATTACCAGCAGTATGTATTTCGAAGGGGCATTGCAGTATAACCGTGAATTTGCCGAAAAACACAGCGTATCTGCTTTAATGGTTTATACTCTGCGCGAATCTATAAATGGAAACACTACTTCGGTACAGATGAGTCTTCCTCACCGCAATCTCGGTTTGGCAGGCAGATTAACTTACGGATATGCAAACCGCTACTTCTTTGAAGCTAATTTCGGGTACAACGGCTCGGAACGATTTGCCGAAAACGAACGGTTCGGATTTTTCCCTTCTGTCGGCGGAGGATGGATTGTTTCAAACGAATCATTCATGAAATCGCTAAACAAAGTAATTTCCAAACTGAAATTAAAAGCGACGTACGGTTTAGTCGGCAACGACGCTATCGGTAATGATGCTGACCGCTTTTTTTATCTTTCAAATGTGAACATGAACGATGGCGGCAAAGGTTTCACTTTTGGCGAAGAGTATAGCTACGGTCGGTCTGGTATTTCCATCTCAAGATATTCAGACCCAAAAATTACCTGGGAACTCAGCCGTAAAACCAATCTGGCTTTTGAACTGAACCTTTGGAACAGTCTGGAAATACAGATGGACTATTTTACGGAAAACAGGAGCAAAATACTTCAGACAAGGAGTGATATACCAACAACCATGGGATTGCAGGCTACGCCCAGTTCCAATATTGGCATAGCAAATGGTCACGGTATCGACCTGTCCGTAGATTACAGCAAGTCTTTTTCCAAAGATTTCTGGACAGTGATTAGAGGTAATTTCACTTACGCTTCCAGTAAATATGAAGTGTATGACGAGCCTGATTATGCAAATACTCCATGGAGACTGCATCGCGGTCAAAAGATATCGCAACAGTACGGATACATAGCCGAACGTCTGTTTTTAGACGATAACGAAGTGCAAAACTCTCCGCCACAACTGTTTGGCGAATACGGAGCAGGCGATATCAAATACAAGGACATCAACGGAGATATGCAGATAAATGAAAACGACCAGGTTCCCATTGGTCTTCCCACTACGCCTGAAATCATTTACGGTTTTGGATTTTCCGTTGGATACAAAAACATTGATTTTTCGTGCTTCTTTCAGGGGTCGGCACGTTCATCGTTCTGGATCAATGCCGAACAGAGCGCTCCTTTCATTAATCGCAGTAATGACAATGTGGATCAACTGCTGCGCGGGTTTACTACTCATCGCGCTCTGCTGCAATACTGGGCAGACGACCACTGGTCGGAAGACAACAGGAATATATATGCTTTGTGGCCCCGTTTCTCCGAAACCGTCAATAGAAATAACCTGCAGCGAAGTACGTGGTTTATGCGGGATGGAACTTTTCTGCGTCTGAAGACAATGGAAATAGGATATACTTTGCCGCGACGGTGGACTGATGCCATCAATATGCAAAATATTCGACTGTACTTGAGCGGGAACAATCTGTTGATATTTTCCAAGTTCAAGATGTGGGACCCCGAAATGGCCGGTAATGGGCTCGCCTATCCCATACAGAGGGTGTTTAATGTAGGCGTTAATGTAGAATTTTAAAATGCAGTATAACATGAAGACAATCATAAAATATTTAAAAATCATGATTTTATTGGCGGGCATAAACATCTTTTCCGGTTGTGCGGATTATTTAGATATTGTGCCTGACAGAGTTGCTACTATGGAAAATGCGTTTTCCAACAGGATTAATGCAGAAAAATTTCTGTTTACCTGTTACAGTTATTTACCCGATCCGTCCAGTGCGTTTACTTACCCGGGAATGATAGGAGGAGACGAAATTAACTGGCTTAATCATGCCAGTTTTATTGACAGAAGCGGCGGCAACATAGCTACCGGCAATCAAAACAGCAATGACCCCTACCAAAATTACTGGGATGGACGATTAGACGGTAAAAATCTGTTTGTAGGCATACGGGACTGTAATATTTTTCTCGAAAATATTCATCTGGTACCTGATATCGAAGAAGAAGAACGGATAAGATGGATAAGCGAGGTGAAATTCCTGAAAGCGTACTATCATTTTTTCCTTTTGCAGTTATACGGACCGATTCCGATTATCAGGGAAAACCTTCCGATAAATGCTGCCCCCGAAGAGATGCGCGTTTACAGAGAACCTGTCGAAGACGTAATAGACTATATTGTGGAATTACTGGATGAAGCAGTCCCCAATTTGCCTCTTGAGACATTCTCCAGCAGTTTTGATGATGCAGGACGCATTACACAACCGATAGCGCTGGCAGTAAAAGCCAAAGCTTTAGTCTGGGCGGCAAGCCCGCTGTTTAACGGAAATGCGGAGTATAAAGATTTTAAGGATAACAGAGGACGGGAGTTGATTCCATCCGGTACGCCGGATATTTCCAAATGGGAAAGAGCAGCGGTTGCCATTAAAAATGCCATTGATACCTGTCTCCTTGCAGGTCATTCTTTGTATCGGTACATTGCTCCGCCGTATGCGGTCATGTCGGATATCACCCAGTTGAAATATGCTCTGCGAGGCGTTGTTACTAACAAATTGAATCCCGAAATAGTATGGCCTTCAACTTATAATATTTCAGAACTGCAGCGTTGGTGTGTGGCTTACTCTTTTTCCATCGAGTATGGTAATACAGGAATAGTAGGAACTACATTACAGATTGCCGAACAATTTTATACCAATAATGGTATTCCCATCAACGAAGATCCAACATGGGATTATGCAAATCGCTATGAAACGCAAATCGTTACAGGCAATGATGAAGCATTTCATCGATATTATGTCCGCTCGACTTCAGCTAATCAAGCCACAGCCAAACTGCATTTATACAGGGAACCCCGTTTTTATGCATTTGTAGGGTTCGACCGAGGCATATACGAAATGTATGTAAACAGCGAAGAAAACAGTATAGTGCTGGCAACAAAATTTAATGAAACAAACGGATATCTGATTATGGACAAGTTTGTGCCTACCGGTTACTATATTAAAAAATTAGTGAGTCCGGAATTGACTCTCAGCACACAATCTTATGCCAGTAAACGGTATTCTTTCCCGCTTATACGCTTGCCCGATTTATACCTGCTGTATGCCGAAGCCTTAAATGAGGCTTACGGACCTTCGGACGAAGTATATAGATGGATTGACAGTGTACGTTTGCGGGCAGGATTGAGAGGCGTTGAAGATTCGTGGGCAGCTTCGTCCAACACAAGTAAGCCATACCACAAAGAAACCCTGCGTGAGATTATCAAACAGGAGCGGATGATAGAACTGTCATTTGAAGGTCAGCGTTTCTTTGACCTTCGTCGCTGGAGAGACGCCGAAAAATATATAAATGATATGAAGGGCTGGAATTATGAAGGCATTACCGTTGATGATTATTACAAGGTGACAACTTATATAAGCAGAGAATTTAGAACACCGCGTGATTATTTGTGGCCACTGAGGTTAAATACATTAATCATTAATTCCAATCTGGTGCAAAATCCGGGATGGAAATAAGGAAATAAAAAATTAAAATAATTTATATTAAAAAAATATACAATGAAAAGGATATATTTAATATTATCGTTGCTAATGGCGGGAATGTGGGTTTTGTCCTGCAATGATGACAGAATAGTACAAACGTCAACAGACAATGTCTCCCCTCCGTCCATATTCAATGTACAGGTGGAAGCAATGCCGGGCGGAGCTAAAATTACTTACGAACTGCCCGATGAACCTGATATTTCATACGTCAAGGGAGAGTATATGTTTCAGGGAGAGAAACGCGTAGTTTATTCTTCTATCTATGAAAATGTTTTAATTGTTGAAGGTCTGGGTTCTGTTGAACCTGTGGATATCACTCTTTATTTAGTGGACCACAGCGACAATGTTTCCGAACCGGTAATCAAAACATTTACGCCGGAGACGCCTCCTATCAAAACAATATTCGAATCTCTGGAATTTCGTCCTGATTTCAGCGGATGTAATGTAAGCTGGGAGAATCCGCTTGGAGTTGAAATCGGTCTGTTCTTTTTTGCCGTCAATGACGAAGGCGTACTGGAAGAAATCGATTTAATATTCAGAGATGGAGTGAAATACGACTATACTTGCCGAAAAAAAGAAGGAACGTTCAGCACTAAAGAACGTCTTTTTGCAGTGAACATTGTGGATAAGTGGGGAAATGTTTCCGACACAGCATACGCTGTAATCGCTCCCTTATACGAAAAATTGCTTGATAAAAAACTGTTTGGGGCTGCTACCCTGCCTTACGATAACACATCGGTACGTGGCGGCCGTCCAATAGGAAATATATGGGATAACAGTCTCAGTTCTATTTGGCATACCGAGATAGGATATATTCCCGAACCTCCGCAATATTTCACCATTTATCTGGGCGTCGAAGCGAAACTCAGTCGACTGGTTTTGTGGAACAGAGGAGAAGGTTATCATTACACTCAGCATAATCCCCATCTTTTCGAAGTATGGGGTACTAAGGAACTGAAAAGCGGCATGCCAAATGAATATTGGTGGCAGGACTGGAAAAACGATTGGGAGCTTCTGGGTGATTACGAAGTAGTGAAACCTTCCGGAGGCGGTCCGGTAACTGCCGATGACATAGCAATAGCAGATGCCGGTTTTAATTTTGCATTTCCACTGTTAAGCGAACCTGTAAAATATGTGCGGTTTGCCATAAAAAAGACTTTTGAGAGTACTTTGGCGATACATATAGCCGAAATATCTATTTATGGAGACGATGGCACCGGTGAAGAAGAAGATGATTAACTCAGATGACAGGATTAATGAAATTAATAAGATTAAAAATATGAAGTCTATAATGAAATTTTTTGGAATATGTTTCTGTCTGCTCTGCATTATGAGTTGCGAAGACATGAACAGCATCAGTCAGGAATATTTTGACAGAGGCGAAACTTTTTATACGGGTAAAATCAGGTCTCTGCAATCTCTTTCCGGTAATAATCGAGTGAAGTTTTTGTGGACTGTCAATTCAGACCCGCGTATTACTAAAACGGTGATTTACTGGAACGAAGGTATGGATTCGACAACAGTTGCCGTCAACAGAACGCAACCGGACAGTGTGCAGTTAGAAAAAGTAATAGAACTGCCTGAGAGAAACTATCTCTTTGAATTTGTTACTAAAGACGATGCCGGACATCGTTCTTTAAGCGTGGAACGGTCTGTTACAGTATATGGAGAAAAATATACAGCATCTTTGCCGAACAGAGATGTTGTCTCGGCAGTTTACCACGACGACGGACAACTGGTTATACAGTGGAATACTGTTGCATCGAATTACTGCGTTGGCAATAATCTGAATTATACCAATACCGCAAATCAGCAAATAACACGTTATGTTCCTGCGACGGAGGAAACTACTGTCATTCCGGATTGGAAAACAGGATTGAGCTATTATACGCGATTTGCCGGAGATATATATTTGGATACATTGGACACAGCTGCAAAAAATCTGAATGTAATAGAAAGTATGCCGTTCAACGGACCGCATATCCTCTCTGCCGACAACCCTTGCATAATTGAGGCAAGGGATTTTGACTACGGCGGCGAAGGACTTGCATATCATGATGTGGATCCCACTAATGAGCCAAGTCCCTACAGAACGGCTAAAGGCGACGATATAAGCAGAGTGACTATAGAATCCGGCATTAATAATGTTGGAAGTATTCGCCTCGAAGAATGGCTGGTATATACCGTAGAAGTGCGGGATGCCGGCGTTTATGCGGCAGATATGAATGCGTCGGTAAACTCCTACTGTGATTTCTATTTATCGGTTGACGGTAAAAAGTGTGAAACAGTACAGGTACCCGCTAATGGCAGTTACTACAACTGGCTCTGGGTATTCGAAACGTATCCACAGTTAACGCAACCGGAATTACGACTGTCAGCGGGAAAACACAAAATAAGGTTTTCTGTTGCAGAAAGAAGAGGATTTAATTTGATGAGCTTTAAATTCACCTATATCGGAGAATAAAAACGTCAGTGAATTTTATGTGATGAAGAAGAGCGGGGTATTTCCCCGTTCTTTTTTCGTGCGCCGCGCATGGCGAATAACTTGATGGTGGAAGTCCACGTAGTTCTTTAAAGTAAAAAAGGTAGGTAACTTGAGTTATTTACAATTTGAACAGGTGCTTAAAAAATATTAAAACGAAATTTTCGACAACGTCAGCGGTTTACAGACGAGCGTCGGGAACATTTCGACAATGTCGAGACCGAAAAAAAGTTTGTAACAATATAAAAAAACAAATATTTATGGACAAAGAAATTTTAATTCGTATATTATTTATGATCTATATATTGTCCTGTTTTATAATCATCTGTTATCCCCATTTTTGTAAAAGGTGGGAAACTTGAATTTTATATCGGTGGAAGCATATCCATCACATTTGCATTGACAAAATATTTTCGGCTACTCCGTGCAGCAGTCTTTTACGCGCTTCCATGCTTGTCCATGCGATATGTGGAGTAAGAATCAGCCTGTCAGGATATTTCACTCTTAGCAAAGGACTGTCTGCGGGTAACGGCTCTTTGGAAAATACGTCCAGAGCTGCGCCTGCAATGGTTTTTGAATTGACAGCTTCGACCAGATCGGCTTCGTTCACTATCGGACCTCTTCC
>JAITBC010000306.1 GCA_031283785.1 Tannerella sp.
AAGTATTTAACCACTTATCCACGATGTTCACCGCAAAAAGACGTTCTTTAGTACCGAACGAGCCTTCTTTTTTTCGGCAAGTATAGTCATATTTCACTCCATTTCTGAATATTAAATCGATTTCTTCCAGCACGCCTTCGTCATTAGCAGCAAAAAAGAACAGACCGATTTCAATGCCAAGCGGATTTTCCCAGCTTACATTACATCCACTGAAATCGGGATAGAATTGCAGAGATTCGAATATTGTTTTGATAGGAGGCGTTTCCGGCGTAAATGTTTTGATTACCGGTTCGGAAACGTTTTCGCTGTGATCCACTAAATAAATAGTGATATCTACAGGTTCAACGGAACCTAAACCCTCAACAGTTAAAACATTTTCATAGATAGAAGAACGAATTACACGTTTCTCTCCTTGAAACATAAATTCTCCCTTGACGTACGAAATATCCGGTTCGTCGGGCAGTTCGTAAGTAATTTTTGCTCCGCCCGGCATTGCTTCCACCTTTACATTGGATATTGGCGGAGGGGGAGTATTGTCGTTTGCCGGTTGTACTACTCTGTCATCATTGCAGGACAAAACCCATATCCCCGTCATTAGCATCAATAATATTAAATATATCTTTTTCATTGTATATTTTTTTAATATAAATTATTTTAACTTTTAGTTTTTTATTTCTTTACTTCCATCCCGGATTTTGCACCAGATTGGAATTAATGATTAATGTATTTAACCTCAGAGGCCACAAATAATCACGCGGCGTTCTAAATTCTCTGCTTACATAAGTTGTCATCTTGTAATAATCGTCAACGGTAATGCCTTCATAGTTCCAGCCCCTCATATCATTTATATATTTCTCGGCGTCTCTCCAGCGACGAAGGTCAAAGAAACGCTGACCTTCAAATGACAGTTCTATCATCCGCTCCTGCTTGATAATCTCACGCAGGGTTTCCTTGTAATCTGGTTTACTTGTGTTGGACGAGGCTGCCCACGAAACTTTGACGCCTCTTAATCCTGCCCGCGCACGTACCGTATCAATCCATTTATATACTTCGTCCGAAGGTCCATATGCCTCATTTAAAGCTTCGGCATACAACAGATACAAATCGGGCAAGCGTATAATCGGGAAAGAATACCGTTTACTGGAATAGGTTTGTGGGTTGAGAGGTATTTCCGGACTTACTAATTTTTTAATATGGAAACCGGGAGGTACAAACCTGTCCATAACCATGTATCCGTCTGTTTCTCCCGATTTTGTTGCCAGCACCATACTGCTTGCTTCGCTGTTTGTATACATTTCGTATATGCCTCGATCGAAACCCACAAATGCATAAAAACGGGGTTCCCGGTATAAATGCAGTTTGGCTGTGGCCTGACTGGCTGAAGTCGAGCGGACATAATATCGATGAAATGCTTCGTCATTGCCCGTAAGAATCTGTGTTTCATAACGATGTGTGTAATCCCATGCAGGGTCTTCATTGATGGGAATACCATTATTGGTATAGAACTGCTCGACAACCTGTAATGTAGTTCCTATGCTCCTTGTTTGTACATAATTATTGTAAGTGAAACACAAACACATACGTTGTATTTCTTCAACATTATAAGTTGAAGGCCATACTATTTCGGGATTAAATTTGTCGGTAACAGCGCTTCTCAGAGCATATTTCAACTGGGTGATATCCGACATGACTGCATGCGTCGGAGGAAAGAACCGGTATAAGGCATGACCTGCAAGGTGACAGGTATCAATAGCATTTTTAATGGCAACCGCCGCCTTTTCCCATTTGGAAATATCCGGTTCACCGGATGGTATCAGCGTTCGTCCTCTGTTATCCTTAAATTCTTTATACTCCGCATTTCCGTTGAACAATGGGCTTGCCGCCCAGACTAATACTTTGGCTTTTACCGCCAGCGCTATCGGCTGGGTAATGCGTCCTGCATCATCAAAACTGTTGGAGAATGTCTCAAGAGGCAAATTGGGGACTGCTTCATCCAGTAATTCCACAATATAATCTATGACTTCCTCAACAGGTTCTCTGTAAACGCGCATCTCACTGGGAGGAGTGTTTATCGGAAGATTTTCCCTGACAATGGGAATCGGTCCGTATAACTGTAAAAGGAAAAAATGATAGTAAGCTTTCAGAAATTTCACCTCGCTTATCCATCTTATCCGTTCTTCTTCCTTAATATCAGGTACCAGATGAATATTTTCGAAAAAAATATTACAGTCCCGTATGCCTACAAACAGATTTTTACCGTCTAATCGTCCATCCCAGTAATTCTGATAAGGGTCATTGCTGTTTTGATTACCATTAGCTATATTGACGCCGCTTCTGCCAACAAAACCGGAATGACTCATATTCCAGCTAATTTCGTCTCCTCCTATCATTCCCGGATAAGTAAACACACTAGTCGGATTGGGTAAATAACTGTAACAGGTAAACAGAAATTTTTCTGCGTTGACTCTGTTGGAAAACGCATTTTCCATAGTAGCAACCCTGTCGGGCACAATATCCAGATAATCCGCACAACCGGAAAAGATGTTTATGCCTGCCAATAAAATTATGATTTTTAAATATTTTATGATTGTTTTCATGTTATACTGTATTTTAAAATTCTACATTAACGCCTACATTAAACACTCTCTGTATGGGGTAGGCAAGCCCATTACCGGCCATTTCGACGTCCCACATCTTGAACTTGGAAAATACCAACAAATTACTTCCGCTTAAATACAGGCGAATATTTTGCAGGTTGATAACATTAGTCCACCGTTGCGGCAAAGTATATCCTATTTCCATTGTCTTCAGACGCAGAAAAGTTCCATCTCGCATAAACCATGTGCTTCGTTGCAGGTTGTTACTGTTCCTCGTCTCCGATAAACGCGGCCATAAGGCATATACGTTTCTGTTGTCTTCCGACCAGTGATCGTCTGCCCAGTATTGCAGCATAGCGCGATGAGTAGTAAACCCGTGCAATAGTTGATCCACATCGCCACTACTGCGATTAATGAAAGGAGCGCTCTGTTCGGCGTCAATCCAGAACGAAGAACGTGCCGACCCCTGAAAGAAGCATGAAAAATCAATGTTTTTGTATCCAACGGAAACGCCAAAACCGTAAATGATTTCGGGCGTAGTAGGAAACCCGATGGGAACCTGGTCGTTTTCATTTATCTGCATATCTCCGTTGATATCCTTGTATTTGATATCGCCTGCTCCGTAATCTCCAAACGGTTGTGGCGGCGAGTTTTGCACTTCGTTATCGTCTAAAAACAGACGTTCGGCTATATATCCGTACTGTTGCGATATCTTTTGACCGCGATGCAGTCTCCATGGAGTATCCGCATAATCAGGCTCATCATACACTTCATATTTGCTGGCAGCGTATGTGAAATTACCTCTGAGCACTGTCCAGAAATCTTTGGAAAAATACTTATTATAATCTACAGACATGTCGATACCGCGGCCGCTTGCTTTGCCTATGTTGGATTTGGGCGTAGCCTGCAATCCCATGGTTGTCGGTATATTACTCCTTGTCTGAAGTATTTTGCTCCTCTTTTCCGTAAAATAATCCACCTGTATTTCCAGACTGTTCCAAAGATTTAACTCAAAAGCCAGATTGGTTTTACGGCTGAGTTCCCAGGTAATTTTGGGGTCGGAATATCTTGAGATAGAAATGCCAGACCGACTATAGCTATACTCTTCGCCAAAAGTGAAACCTTTGCCACTGTTATTCATGTTAACATTTGAAAGATAAAAAAACCTGTCTTCATCACTGCCGATAGCGTCGTTGCCGACTAAACCGTACGTCGCTTTTAATTTCAGTTTGGAAATTACTTTGCTTAACGGTTTCATGAATGATTCGTTGGAAACAATCCATCCGCCGCCTACAGAGGGGAAAAATCCGAACCGTTCGTTTTCGGAAAATCGCTCCGAACCGTTATATCCGAAATTGGCTTCAAAAAAATACCGGCTTGCATATCCGTAAGTTAATCTGCCTGCCAAACCGAGATTGCGGTGGGGAAGACTCATCTGTACCGAAGAGGTGTTTCCATTTATAGATTCACGCAGAGTATAAACCAGCAAAGCGGATACATTGTGTTTTTCAGCAAATTCACGGCTATACTGTAACGCTCCTTCTACATACACACTGCTGGTAACGGTTTTGCCGCTTGACAGGACTTCTAAATAATCTGTACCTCCATTGGGGTTCAAAGGAGTCAGTGCGTATTCATACGACGCAAGATTGGCTAACGTATAAAAGAACGGTTTATAAGCATTCCTCATTTCAAGCAGCGAATATCTGTTCACATTGAACATTCCCCTTGCCGACAGTCCTTTTGTAATAAAATCCAGATTCTGTTTCAGTTCAAACT
>JAITBC010000335.1 GCA_031283785.1 Tannerella sp.
CGGCGTAAAATCCATCACTTCGGCTTCGGCAAGTCGATGAGCCGCCATCTGCATTTTCTCCTCCCGCGTGTCGGCGCGATGCGGAGGCCAGCGTCTGTTCAACTGCTGGTAAAACTTCAGCAGCGCCGCCGTATCGGCATGATGCGAATAATGCTGCAATCCTTCCGGCGTTCGATGGTCTTCTATCAGGTTGCCGTTCGCGTTTGTCCAAAATTCATACTCCGACAGCGCCGCACGATAAGCCCGGCGTAGCCAGACGGTGTCCTTTTGCGGACATTTTTCGTAATAGCTGCGCACCATCATGGCAAAATACGGCGTCTGACTGCGGTCTTCGCCCCATTCCAGGGCATTAGGCACAAATCCCAGATGCTCTATTTCATAAATGAAATTATCCAGATTGTTTCGTGCCTGCTCCATGAAGCCCTGCATCATCAGTCCCTCATTGATGAAATACAAATCCCAGTAATACAGTGTCCCGGGATTCAGGGCGTATGAATAGGGTCTGGGCAATGATGGAGGGGAATAATCTACATACCTCAGCCAGTTGTTGCGGATATATGTTTCGATTTCTCCCCATTTCTCCCGGTGTTCCGGCTCGACCGTCTGCGACAGGCCTGCAACGGGGAACAAAATAACGGCTAAAAAAACAAGTTTCTTCATACGGTATACGGTTCTCAATCGACCTGATTATTCTGTTCTAAAAAGTATTGAAGAAATCAACCGCTAATCTGAAATAATTATCAAAAGCCGTCAAAGACAGTGTCTCGCTACGGTCATAGATATCATGATATGCGGAAGACCCGCCCAGCGTATAAATGAAGAAACTCGGCACGCCTTTCTGATAAAACGGACAATGGTCGCTGTTACAGGATTCGCCTCTTATCCGAATCGCCGGCAGGTAACGTTTTTCCTCGTTTATCTTCGTCATCCTGTCGAACATATCCTGATAGACGCTGCCATTGACCACTTGAATCCCGTCGTCGCCCGTCCCTGCCATGTCGAAATTCACAAGAAACCGGATTTTATCCAAGTCGAACAGCGGATGTTCCGCGAAATATTTTGCGCCGACAATCCCGACTTCTTCGGCCGATGTGGCAATAAAGGCGATCGAATATTTGTGCGGGTGTGCGGCAAAATGTTTTGCCAGGTTCAGCAGCATCGATACTCCGCTGGCATTGTCGTTAGCGCCGTAGAAACAAGCTTTTTTGCCCATCATACCCAGATGGTCGTAATGTGCGGTAATCGTCAGGAACGAATCCGGGCGTACGGTACCTTCGATGTATCCGACGATGTTTCGCGTTTTGCAGGTCGTCATCCGGGCTTTTACCCTGATGCCGATTTTTTTGACGTTTTTCAAATCCAGTTCTTTCTTCACCGTGAAAGCCGGTCGTGCCGCCTGAGTTTTGGATATATGCCACGTCAGTTTCGCCGGCGAATATTCAATGACGGCAACAATGGGCGACGAGGCGTCCTGTTTCAGTAATTTTACCGTTTGCGTCAGCTGTTGTATCCGTTCCCTGTCGTCGGTTTTCAGTCCGCTTCCGTCAAGAATCAGAATTTTCCCCGACGCATTGTCTTTGATGGTCTTCAGGCGGCTGTCGTCGAGCAAGTCCTCTCTGTCGGCGACATAGACCTCGCGCGTGCCGCTGAAAGAAGGCGCCGCCGGATCGACAATATAATCCTCTCCGGGGATAAGTTCCACACCGTCCACCATAAGTTTCATCGTTGAAGGAAACGTATTGACGGTTATCTCAAACGGCTGCTCATAATCTTTCCCGAAAGGTTTCAACCCCCATTCGGCGTATTGCCGTTTAAGGTATGCTGCGGCCTTGTCGTTTCCGCCGGCCACGTAGCCCCTCCCTGCAAAACCGGGCGAGGCAAGCGTCCCGATGACCTGCCGGGCGTATTCAATATCCTGTCCGTATACGGCGACCGCCAGCCAAATGACAGCCAGTATTCCCATAAATTTTCCGTTCTTGCGGGACGCCGGTACGGCCGGCGCCCGGAACAATTTTCGTATCTCCACAATAAACGGGAGAATCAGGTATCTTTTATAAATTTTCATTTTGATTTTTTTTCAACAGTGCTGCAAAATTAGTGATATTATTTGATTATTATCGCTGTACGCGGTATGTTTTCTAAACCGGGAATGTGTAACCGGGTCGCCGGATGCATGGATCCGATCCTGTTTCGAATAAAAACAAAGACCCGCAGGAAAGTTGTATCCCGGCAGGTCTTTGTTTTATTTATCCATATTCCTGTTATTACAGGTTCGGATTATAGAGCCTTTCGTTATCCGGAATGTCAAGCGTCATCTTGTCTACGGTAATTGTGATATTGTTCCTGTGATTGGTGTCGGCGGAACGTACTGCGTCTACACCCCAGCGCTTGTTGTTGTAGTATTCAAGTCCGTTTTCACCCCACATTTCGATACGCCATTGCAGTTTCACCATATCGAGAACGCTGCCTGTCATGCCGTAGTTGTCGCAGGTCAGCGGCGTTTCGCCGACGGTGCGGGCGGCCAACAAGGTATTGAGGGTAGCTTTGGCTCCGGCCTCGTCATTATTTTTAGCTTGTGCTTCGGCTTTCATCAGCAGCACTTCCGATGTTCTCATATAGCAAATATCGAACCTGCTCAGTGAGGTACTTTCTTTTTTGCCGTCGATGCCGTGCGTAGCGGCAAATTTCAGGTTACTGTACGAAGGTACGGTACGTTTGCTGACGCCGCCATTCGACAACTGATATTCATATTCCTGGAAAGTTGTATTTCCCATAAATGCGCCTTTGCGCACGTCGTTTGCCGCAATCTTGTCATAGAGTGTATTGACAATACGTGCGTATTCGCCGACTTCGCCACCGTAACTCAGTCCGAACGTATTCAGCCATGTAGAAGTTGCATTACGGGAATCGTTCACATCGGCAAAGCCGAAAATCACTTCAGGATTCTTGTTGTCGGCAAAACTTAGAAAAGCATTTGTTGTAGCGAGAAACGCAGGCTCGCTGTCTGTTCCCGTGTTCTTGCCGCCATAGCTCTCGGCAGCAATAAGGCCGGGGTATTTTGCCAGTATGGCGTTGCAGGCTGTGATGGCCGTTGCATAGTCGCCGGTAAGTAATGAAACCCTTGCCCGCACGAAGTTGGCTATCGACAGGTCAAGGTCGCCTGTATTGGCAACGGTATATCCATCGCCGCCTTCACCTATTCCGGATTCGCCAAACAGACGAATGGCATCGACCAAATCCTGCTTGATGAAATCATATGTAGCGCCGGCGGTTGAAAATGGTTTATAGTCTCCGCCCAGTTTGTCGTAAATCATCAATCCTTCGCCGTCGCTCCGGTATGCGCCGCGATAGTTTTCCATCAGAAAACTGTAGGCATACGCACGGAGCGTCAGGGCACTAGCCTTGTAGGATTTCAGTTTTTTGCTTTCACCAACGATGTCGTCCGGCAGAAAATCAAGTAACCGGTTGGCTTCAGCCACACATTTCCATCCAAAAGCCCAGTAGGTGGTATTGGATAAAGCGAGTGCATTCCGTCCATCCTTTCCGACCCATCTGTAAGCGTCCCAGCCGAACGAAGTGGCGTCCAGCCCTAATACAATGTCGTAACCCTGTAGATTGTTTACATAAAGAAGATTCAGCAAACTGTTATTCCGACTGTCCGAGCCGCCCAGTACGCGATGTATCCATGTTGGGACAGCACCGGCTATACCGCCTAAGATAACGTTGATTTGAGCCTCGTCACCCGACGCGAGTATCTCCATAATTTGTTCCTGCGTAATTTGATTAGCCGGAGTCAAATCCAGTTTGTCGGCACACGAAGAAAGTACCCACAAACCTGTCAATAAAATGACTATATACTTTTTCATAATTCTTTTTTTTAGTGATTTAAAATTCAATATTAACGCCCATGTTGAATACGCGCAGATAAGGATATATATAGGTAGCATTCGGAGTACCGGTCAGCGTCATGCGCGGATCTATTCCTTTATGTGCACTCTTCATATAAATGTTGTCGCCCGACGCGTATACCCGCAGATTGCTCAAACCGGCCTTGTTGCACCATGCCTTCGGCAGGTTGTAGCCGAGGGTAATGTTCTTCACGTTAAAATAAGAGGCGCTGAAGAGTAGTAAATCTGTCGTGGCACTCGGCCCTGATCCTTCTACGGAAATACCGTATGCCGAGGCATAGCTGCGATTGTGCATGGCAATCGGGAACTTGGCATTCGGATTTTCAGGCGTCCAGGTATTACCGATCAAATCGGTTGAAATGGGTATCGGACGGTCGCGCCCGAAATCGGATTCATAGTAATAAATACCATCCTGCCAGAAGAATTTACCTCCGACCTGATAGCTTATTACGGCGCCGAAATCAATATTCTTGTACCGCAATGTAGTATTGAATCCTCCGATCCAGTCCGGCAGGGCGTCGCCACATTCCACACGGTCATTTGCGTTGATTAAGCTAATATTGGCCGTCTTAACGCTGGTGCCTACGGCCGCACCTCCGAAGCGATTTGCATCTTTGTCCGCTGCGGTCACCTTGTGATGATACAGGGGTACGCCGGTGTTCGGATCGGGACCTTCGTATTTGTACAGGTATGTCCCCCAGTAAGGTTTTCCTTCGCCGCGCAGGTAACACAGGTAACTATTGCCAAAAGCCTGGTTGCCGCCCAATGTTTCGCTACCTTGTCCGTCAGGCATTTTGGAGAGGATCGTATTGAAATGGGTGCCGTTAGCGCCTATCGACCAGTAGAGATCTCTGGTACGGACAATATCTATGTTCAAGTCAATTTCAAAACCGCGGTTGCGGATTTTTGCATTGTTCATCGTCTGCGACGTAGTCAGGGCAAAAGCTTCTGCTGCCGTTGAAAGCGTGTTGGCATAGAAGGCGTTCACCGTTTCGCGGTTGTACCAGTCAAAAGTAGCGTGTACACGGTTGAAGATGTCAATATCCACGCCGATGTCCAGCGTATGAATGTTTTCCCATGTCAGGTTTTCATAGACCTTGTTGCCCTGATTCAGCAGGAAGGAATTGGGTACGCGTCCACCGGGCGTCTGCTGGTATCCCGGCTGGTTATAATATGCGCTGCCGGCTGCCGTTGCATCATAGCTGGCGCCGAGCAACCATGTCTGATAAGTGGCATAGTGCCCCAGGCCATTCTGATTACCCAGTACGCCGTAGCTGCCACGGAGTTTCAGGTTGTTCAGCCACGCATCCGTACTCTTTATGAATTCTTCGCTTGAGAGACGCCAGCTACCGCCTATGCTCCAGAAAGTTCCCCAGCGGTCTTCGGAATTTTTGAACTTGGACGAACCGTCGCGGCGCAGGGATGCGCTGACGCCGTACCTGTTGTCGTAAATATAGTTGGCTTTTGCCAGATAACTCTCCATGGCTTCTTTCCAAATGTCACCGCCCGGCTGTTCGTATCTGACACCCGAATGATGCCCGCGTTCGCCGGTATACACGCCCACAAAGTTGGCATAGGCCGGAAATCCCGGTATCAGCGAATAGGTAGAGGTGTATTTGATGTCTTCATACGAATATTGGTTGTATTCGTGTCCGATCATGGCGTCTACGTGGTGTCTGTCGAAATCGCGGTTATAGTTCAACAACTGTTGAAGATTGAGGTTGACATTGGAACCGCTCTGCTTGTTCAATCCGCCTTTGGCTCCTACTCCGCCGCCGGTTTCATTGTTGAGGTAACGGGTGACATTGTCAAAAGCCGCGTCGACCGCCAGATTTGTCGTAAAGGTAAAGTAATTCAGGAATTTCACTTCAGCATAGGTTCGGGTTGTCAGGTAATGGGAAGTCAATTCGTTTTTGTCGAGTTCCATTCTCTTCAACACATTGCCGGAGAGATTTCCCCAGGGGTCGGATGCTGTCGGACCTACCCACGATTCGCCGTCGCCGTCGTTTTCGAATACTTTCCTGCTGCCGTCCGGATTGTAAATATAATTCCCGTCTTTGTCGTGGGCATACAACTGCATGATAGGTATTTCACCGTTTACGACGGAAAAGATATTATGCCCCGAGTCGCTCATCCCTGTCCTCAAAGCCAGCCCTTGTTCGCTGTAATTGGCAGGCTGTCCGTTGGTAATGCGGTAGGTATAGTTGGTGTTGGCTCCGACTTTCAACCAGTTGGTCAACTGTCCGTTCAGTACGGCGCGACCGGTGTAGCGATCGAAGGAAGAAGTTTCAATATAGGACGGGTCCGATAAATATCCCAAAGACACGTGGTAGTCTATCTTGTCGGATCCTCCGCCGACCGAAACATTGTATTCTTGCCGTATACGGTTTTTCAGCAGGTTATCATAATACGTATCGTTATAGAGGAGTTGGGCTTGCGGATTCAGCTTGCCATCGGTGCCAACCAGATAATTATTCAGCATCGTCGCTGTTTCAGAAGTGCCTGAACCCATTCTTTCATAGTTGCTCTCGTCGTTCCATCCTGGAAATGAGTACAGCATCCAGTTTCCCAACTGGTTGCGGGTAAGATTCTGGCTGCTGCCCATATAGTTGAACAAATGCTGACTGGCAAAGAGTGCAGCTTCTTCGTGCGTATGCAGCGGATTCTGCGCGAAGTTTGTATAGCCATTGGTCTGATAGGTTACCCCGTCCGAATAGCGATAAGTATTGTAATTGAGCAGCCATGTATGCTCGTATATGGCTGCAGGGTCGCGCACAAGGTCGGGCATGTTATTGGTCATGGTGTTCACGCCCCAGCGTGCGTCAAAAGAGATTTTGGCTTTGCCGCTTGTGCCTTTTTTGGTAGTGACAAGCACAACGCCGTTGGCGCCGCGCGACCCGTATAAGGCGGTGGAGGCGGCGTCTTTTAGCACAGTTACGCTGGAAATGTCATTTGGATTGATACTTGTCAACACATTGGCATATTGCATGGGCACGCCGTCGATAACAACCAACGCATTGGATGCGCTTTCGTTCGAACTGCCCAGACCGCGTACACGAATGGTCATGTCCATACCCGGCTGTCCTTCCTGCGCCGCCACCTGCAAACCGGCTACGGCACCTTCCAAAGCGCTACTGATGGAAGAGTGGGCCTGTGTGGTGATGGTTTTTGCATCTACCGTCGACACTGCCCCCGTCAGATCTTTCTTCTTGGCCGTACCGTAGGCCACTACGACAACTTCATCCAAAACCATGTTGTCTTCCTGCAGGACGATGCGGAAAGTACGTTGCCTGCCGACTTTGATTTCCTGTGTCGCATATCCGATATAAGAGAACGCAAGTACGGCATCGTTGTTCGGCACGCTCAGGGTGAAATTGCCGTCCGCATCGGTAGTAGTACCGATGGTTGTACCTTTTACAATGACGTTCGCCCCGATCACAGGCTCGCCGGAGGCGTCTGTGACCGATCCCGTCACATTTATGTTTTCCAACAGTTCCGACGTAGATATAACGATCAGGTTGTTATCCAACTTTTTGTACTTCAACCCGGTATACGCCAGCAAAGAAGTTAGCACTTCGTCAACGGACTTGTTATTCACATCCAGTTGATACACTTCTTTCTCAATACGCACCAGTTCGTCGTTGTAGAAAAACCGGTAGTCACTTTGTTTTTCAATTTCTTTGAAAAACTCGCTCAATGTCCCCTTGTGGTTACGGATGGTCAATTTCTGATCGGGTTTGGCTGATAAGCTACTCATACCGATGAAGAACATTACACATAAAAATTGAATGATCCGGTTTCGTTTGCATGTACACGCACATTGAATACTCCGGTTCCATCCGGGACTAAAAACATTTTTCCTTCCCATAGCAATCCAGTTTTAAAGATTATAAAGCAATAATTTAAATATTTTGTTAAAGTAATAATAAAGCATTTAGATATATAAGACAACAATAACAAAAATGCTATGATAAAGTATAGCCATTGCATTAGTTATCAATATATTATATTAGTTGATCCTGTCTTCTCTGGTGGCAATCCATTTGTTTGCAGATAGCTTCACCATGTTTTTTTGAATCGTATAATTCACCGGTGCGGATAGCTTAATGGCTTCCAGCACCTGTTCCAGCGTCTCATCCTGCAGTGTTCCCGAAAAAGAGATGTTTTTCAGCGATTCGTCTGCAAATGAGACATGGATATTATATCGTCTTTCCAGTTTAACAGCTAAGGATCCCAGCGATTCTTGCTTGATCAGCCACCGTGCATCCTTCCATGAGGTGTATAGTTCCGTCATCACATTCTTGGTTACAGTCGTTTTTTCGGCCGTTTTTTTCGGTATGATGTTTTTCTGGGCCGGAGAAAGCGGGGCGGCGGCGTTCAAATCCGCTATCTGTATATTTTCCGTACCGGAGGATTTGATGACCGTCACTTTTTGGCCTGCCGTCAATACCAGTTTGTCCATCAACTGTCCTTTTACGTTCCTTAATACCTGTACGCTACCCGATTCGACGGTCGTTTCTACATTGTCCTCTTCCGGGTAGGCCTTTATGTTGAAACTTGTACCCAACACTTTCAGCGTGACGGCGGAACTTTTCACGAAGAACGGTTTTTGTTCGTTCCGTGCTACCTTAAAATATGCTTCTCCTTCGATGAAGACTTCGCGTTCGGCCTTGTTGAACGCCGAACTGTAACGGAGTTTGCTGCCTGCATTCAGCCAGATAGATGAACTGTCGGGCAGTGTGATCATGGATTTGGATCCGTAAGGTACGGTATATTCGGTATAAAATAGTTCCTCATTCACATCTCCCTGTGTTCCCGGAGAGGCATAAAAGTACATCGCTGCAACGCCGGAAACAAAAGCAAGTATGAAAACGGCAGCGTAACGATACGCCAACTTCACCATGCGGCGAAGATGTCCGGGCGTAGACGTTTTGCGCAAGGTGCGTGTTACGTTCATCCAGGCTTTGTCGACATCGTATTTGTCGTTATGAGCATAATAGGTCAATGCGAAATTTGTTTTCCTGTACGCTTCCAACAATCGGGCGTTTTCGGCGGATACATTCACCCATTCTCTCAGGATTTTTGCCTCCGTATCACTTATTTCGCCGGCGAACAAAGCGGTAAGAAGTTCTTCAATATATTCCGGTATCTGATTCATATATTATTCCGTGAAATTAATTACATAAATTTTACATTTCATGTAAAGAAGACAACCGGCATCGGAATGGATGTGACAATACGATTACGATTTAAAGTTATTTAACTTTTGTAAAGGTAGAAATTTTTGTCGTTTTGTGATTTTCGCATATATTCGTGGCGTTTTCAAAAAAAATTACGATATGAAAAGCAGAAGAAAATTTACGGATGTTGCAGGCGTCATTGAGGCAAAAGCGGTATGGGAAGCTATGCGGAAACGAATCCATACAGGAGCAGGGTGCATGTGCTGTCTCCTGTCCTGCCTGTGTTCGGTCGCTTCCTTTGCACAATATAACGTACAGGGACAATATTTTTATAAAAAGGCCTATACCCGGGAAGTGATGCCCACATTTGCTTCCGTATCGGGGAAACTGCCCGAACCCATCATGGAAGAACATCCGCTGTGGATTAAGACTTATATACAGCCGTTTAGGGTACGACGCACTTCTTTCCTCCGATAAGAATCAGGATGACATCTGTGAAAAAACGCCTGTCACCTACGTCGGAAGGGATGTTCCCGTACCCAATCCGCTGGTCACGCTTGACGGGCTGAATCATCCGGTTCTGGCATGGGCCGAATGGGAAAATTTCAGGCTTACCGGAAACAGAACACGTTTGCAGCAGGTGTACCTTCCTTTAGTAAAATATTATGAAGCATTTCAGAGATACCTCCGCCAGGGGAACGGTCTGTATATGACAGACCATGCGAGCATGGATAATTCTCCACGCAACAAACAATTGAAAGGCGGAGGCACAGGCGTCGATATATCCTGTGAAATGGCGCTGTTTGCCAATTGTCTGGCAGATATGGCGACCGTGCTGCAAAAACAGGGCGATGCCTTGAGATATCAGGCGGAGGCCGATATGCTGAAAAATGCCGTTAACAAATTCATGTGGGATCCGGCGACCGGTTTTTATTATGACTTGACGTTGGATGGCCGGCATGTAAAAATCAAAACGATTGCCGCATTTTGGAGTCTGGTGGCGGAAGTGGCAACGGTAGAACAGGCTGAACACCTGGTGGCGCAACTGAATAATCCGCTTACTTTCGGACGGAAAAACAAAGCGCCGACACTCGCCGCCGATGAAGAGGGATATGAATCGATGGGCGGTTACTGGAGGGGCGCCGTATGGGCGCCAACCACAGCTATGATTGTTGCCGGACTTGAAAAAAACGGCTATGGGGATTTTGCCCGCCAAATAGCCATCAATCACCTTGAGTTAGTCGCAAATGTGTTGTCGTCATTAGTGTCGGTTTTCGAATCAGACGGATCTAAATCCTTCAGTGCAACGCGCATCCTCTTCATCGCCCGTGTGAGTTGCGTGCGTACCGTATTTATAGAAATATTTAATTTGTCGGCTACTTCCTGATATGATAAACCGTCCATTTTGTGAAGTGTAAAAATCTTGCGACATTGGGCAGGCAACGTCTGGAGGGCTTTTTCTATCCGTTCGTTCAATTCTTTTTCTATGATATCGCTCAGCGGCGTATTGGCGTTTTCGGGGTTCAGCAGGTCCATGTGCGTCAACCGATACTCTGTTTTTTCGCGGTAGCGTTCCTCCACCTCGGCGTGTTTCAGGAAATTGAGCGCATCATGACGTACGGCAGACACAATATAGGATTCAATTGCGGTGTGAATTTGAAGTTGTTCGCGTTTTTCCCAGAGTCTGACAAACATGCTGCAAACAATATCTTCCGCATCCAGCCCATTGCCTATAATATTTTCCGCATAGATGCACAAGTGTTTATAATGAGCACGAAACAGTCGTTCAAACTCCCGCGTGTCGCCCCGTTTTATTTTTTCGACGGAAATGTGTTGTTCTATGTGAATCATAATAGACACAAATGTATAAATATTCCATACATAAACAACAGGGAAAAAGTTGATTTATGTTATCGGAAAAACTGAAATTTCCGACAAAGTTAGCATTAAATTTTTAGATTATACAAACAAATAAAATGTCAGGTAAAATTTATTGAAGAAATATACATAAAAAAATTGGTATTTCAAATGTTCGGGCAAACATTGTCGTGGAATAAAAAAATCAGGGCAAATTTTGCATGTTACCGTAAAGAGACATATCTTTGCAACCGCATACAGGAATCAAATGAAGAAGGTAATAAAAGTGCAACAGCCGGTTATTTATTTTCGCCGTTGGTCGCGGAAAGGATATGCTGTGTTTTGCAGTATAGGCCGTTGCGTATCGGTCAGGCAGCTTAGAAAGAATGTGGCCGAGGCTTCTTTAAAGAAACAGAAATCTGCGTTGGCGGTATGTCTTTGGAAATCAACCGGAGGGTTTGATATCGACATAGAGGGTGAGGCGGAACCGGATTTGCCGGATATCTGCTCTCAATTGTTATCTATGTCGATACATCCGCAGGCAACGACCGAAGTTTGTGGCAGCGTTTATTTTGTATTAAGGGAATCGGAGGATAAGATAGCCGGTTAGATGCAGTAGTGTGTCTTTCCGGCTTTTTGTTTGTCGATCGCTTAAATGCACAGAGAGTGAGTATGTCTTATTTATAAAATGATAGTATAAATGGTAAATGAAATTAGAAAACGGATATTGGCGGGAGGTGAAATAACTCCGGAAGAGGCTTTGGATGTAGCGTTGCATGCGGAGAAAGAAGAATTGTATGAAGCGGCGCATGAGATAACGGTCCGGATGTCCTCGAAGAAGTTTGATATGTGTTCCATTATTAATGCAAAGTCGGGACGTTGTCCGGAAAACTGTAAATGGTGTGCACAGTCCGCTCATTATAAAACGTCGGCCGACGTCTATGATGTAGTAGAAAGGGAGAACTGTTTTCATCAGGCGCGGTATAACGAACAACAGGGCGTTCACCGTTTCGGTATGGTGATAAGCGGACGGAAGCCTAATCGGCAGAACATGAAGAAACTGTGCGATAATATGCGATATATAAAAAGGCGTTCGTCCATTCAGTTGTGCGCTTCTTTGGGTTTGCTGAATGAAGAAGAACTGCGTCAGATAAAAGAAGCCGGCGTGAATCGTTACCATTGTAATCTGGAAACGGCGCCTTCTTATTTCTCCAAAGTATGTACCACTCATACGATACAGGAAAAGATGGAGACGATAAAAACCGCCCAGAAGATCGGACTGCAGGTCTGCAGCGGCGGTATTATCGGCATGGGTGAAAGCCTGGAGCAACGTATAGAATTTGCCTTTGCCCTGAAAAAATTCGATATACAGTCGATCCCAATCAATATCCTGCAGCCTATACCGGGTACTCCGCTGGAGAATACGACGCCACTGACCGAAGAAGAGGTGTTAACGGCCATCGCCCTCTTTCGCTTTATTAATCCGATCGCTTCCCTTCGCTTTGCCGGAGGCAGGGCGCAACTGTCGAAAGCAGCTGTAGAGAAAGCCTTGTATATCGGCATCAACTCGGCAACTGTCGGCGATTTGTTGACTACGGTAGGCTCTAAAGTGGAGGAAGACAAACGACTGATCGAAAAATATTATCCTGCCGACACCTTTGATAAGGAACATTTATGGCATCCCTATTCTTCGGCTACCCGTCCGCTGCCGGCGTATAAAGTGAAACGTGCGAAAGGTTGTGTGATAGAGCTGGAAGAAGGCGCTTTGCTGATTGACGGGATGTCGTCGTGGTGGTGCGCTGTGCACGGATATAATCATCCGGAGCTTAATAATGCGGCTAAATTGCAGATTGACAGGATGTCGCATGTGATGTTCGGAGGGTTAACCCACGACCCGGCGATCCGTTTGGGGAAATTGCTGTTAAGCATAGCGCCTTCGTCCTTGCAGAAAATTTTCTATGCGGATTCCGGCTCGGTAGCTGTTGAGGTGGCATTGAAAATGGCCGTACAATACTGGTTTGCCAAAGGAAAAAAGGAAAAGACGAATTTCGTGACTGTTCGCTCAGGTTATCACGGCGATACGTGGAATGCCATGTCTGTTTGCGACCCCGTCACAGGTATGCACCGCATATTCGGCCATTCGTTGCCGGCACGTTATTTCGTGCCGTCTCCTTCCGTCGGATTTTATGACGAATGGGATGAAAGCGATATTTTGCCGATAAAGGAGATGATAGCGTCGCATAAGGATGAACTGGCGGCTGTGATTCTGGAGCCGATCGTACAGGGGGCGGGAGGGATGCGCTTTTATCATCCCGAATATCTGAGGCAGGTAGCCGCTCTATGCAAAACGCATAACCTGTTGTTAATATTTGACGAGATAGCGACGGGATTCGGACGTACAGGGAAACTGTTTGCCTGTGAACATGCCGGAGTGGAACCGGATATTATGTGTGTCGGTAAAGCCATGACGGGCGGTTATTTGACATTATCAGCCGTACTGACGAATGATAATGTGGCCGATACGATATCAAACGGTGAGCCGGGCATATTCATGCATGGCCCGACATTTATGGGGAATCCGCTGGCCTGCGCCGTAGCTTGCGCTTCCATCGAATTATTGCTTTCGGATGATTATCAGTGGGAACAAAAGGTGAAAAAGATAGAAGCGCAACTTAAAGAGGAACTGGCGCCGGCTTACGTCCTCCCGCAAGTGGAAGATGTGCGCGTATTAGGCGCTATCGGCGTCGTCGAATTGAAAGAGCCTGCGGATGTGGCTTTTATGCAACGGATGTTTGTGAGAGAAGGAGTATGGGTGCGGCCTTTCGGACGATTGGTATATATTATGCCGCCTTTTATTATCGAACCGGAACAGTTGACGAAACTGACACATTCCCTCGTTAAAGTCATAAGCGGGTTAAAAGCGGATATGGAAACGGAAGCCGTGTATGAATCGGAGGTTATAAGCGAATTGGCATGATGGAGCAGGACTTGTTGCAGTCATACAGGGATGAATTGAGGCAAGTGGAAGAAAAAAGTAATTTGCGCAGCCTCCCGGAGATTATTCACCGGGAAAGGGACGTTATCCTGCGGGGCCGGCAAATGCTTAACCTCTCGTCGAACGATTATTTGGGACTTGCCTCCGATATTTCATTGAGAAAGGCATTTCTGGGAAGTCTTACTCCCGAAAGTTTTCTCACCTCATCATCATCTTCCCGATTGCTGACAGGTAATTTCGAAGCTTACAGAGACCTGGAAAACCTGCTTTGCCGGCTGTTTGGGGCGGAAAGCAGCCTGGTTTTTAACAGCGGCTACCATATGAATACGGGGATATTGCCGGCCGTCTGCAACAACCGGACGCTGATATTGGCGGATAAATTGGTACATGCCAGCCTGATTGACGGGATACGTTTGTCGAAAGCCGTATTTACCCGTTACCGGCATAATGATTTTGAACAGCTGGAGGCATTGCTCCGGAAGAATCAAGCGGACTACGAGCGGATTATCATTGTGACGGAAAGTATCTTCAGTATGGATGGCGACGAAGCGGATCTTCGCCGGTTGACCGCACTGAAGAACATGTATCCCCATGTGATGTTGTATGTCGACGAGGCTCATGCCGTCGGAGTGAGGGGCGAGAAAGGACTTGGATGCGCCGAAGAACAGGGATGTATCGCTGATATTGATTTTCTGACCGGGACGTTTGGTAAAGCATTGGCCTCCGTAGGCGGATATATCATTTGTAACAGAGTGATACGCGACTGTCTGGTAAATAAAATGAGGACATTGATTTTTACGACGGCGCTTCCTCCGGTCAACCTGATGTGGACGCGTTTTATAATGGAGCGCATGGAAAGTTTTACGGATAAACGTAATTATCTGAAAACTATGGGTCGCCGTCTAAAGGGGCAACTTGTGGCAAAAGGGTATGAATGTCCTTCTACCAGTCAGATCATTCCGGTGATGATCGGCGAGAGCGGGAGAGCTGTATTGAGGGCCGAAGACATGCAACGGAAAGGTTTTTATATGTTGCCCGTTCGTCCGCCTACGGTACCTGAAGGGACTTCGCGCATCCGTATTTCATTGACCGCTTCCATCCGGACGGAAGAACTCGAACATCTCATTTCATTATTATGATTATCAAAAAGATAAATGCAAAAGAGGATAGGAGGGAAGCCCACCGGTCGCTGCTTCTCTTTTTTTCCGGCTGGGGTATGGACGAACATCCGTTTATGGAATATCTGCCGTTTGACAGGGATTGTATGATCTGTTATGATTATCGTTCGCTTGCATTTGACGAATCTTTGCTGGCGCCTTACAGACATATCCGGATCGTAGCATGGTCTATGGGCGTATGGGCAGCCTCCCGAATTTTATCAGGCCTGCATTCGCGTATCACGGAAAGCATTGCAATTAACGGGACACAGTGGCCTGTGGATGATGAGCGGGGTATTGCAAAGGCTGTTTTTTACGGGACACTGGAAGGTTTAAACGAAGAGACGCTGCAGAAGTTCCGGCGGAGAATGTGCGGTTCAAAGGATACACTCGGTCGTTTTATGGAACATGCCCCCCGGCGGACTGTGGAAAGCCTGCGCGAAGAACTCGAACAGATCGCAGAGTTTTCTTCCGAAAGCCATACGTCGTCTATCGGGAATCATTTGCCCTGTGTTCGAAACTATTCTTCGTCCGTTGAAAGTTCTTCATCTTCTTTTGTATGGAATAAGGTATATGTCGGTTTATACGACAAAATATTTCTTCCGGCCAACCAACGGAAAGCCTGGGAAGGGGAAAACATTATTATGGCGGAATGTGAACATTACCCGTCGACGTTATGGAATGAATTATTCGGTAAGCCTGTATGAAAGATATCGGTTTTATGCGAGCCTGTAATGATTTTTTTTTTGCGGGGAAAAAGATAGTTAATGAATAAGATGCTGATTACACGCTGTTTTGCAAAAGCGGCGGAGAGTTATGAGGAGGAGGCGACCGTGCAGCGGTGTATTGCTTTGAAAATGACTTGTTTGCTCGAAACGTATATTCGCCCCGGATGTTGCCGGAAAATTCTTGAAATAGGTTGTGGAACAGGCCTTTTTTCGCGTATGTTGGCCGGTAACCTGAAACCGCAGCGGATGTTGCTTAATGATATCTGTCCCGAAATGCGCGAACGGTTGAAAGATTTGTTAAGCGATTATGTTCGTTTCGAACCCGGCGATGCGGAAACTTATCTTTTTAGCGGTAAATATGATTTGGTGGCTTCGTGTTCCGCCGTTCAGTGGCTTAAGGATATTGACGCTTTTTTCTCACGTATTTATCCGTTGTTGACAGCGGATGGGATATTTGCTTTCAGCACTTTCGGATGCGACAATATAAAAGAAGTTACTTCGCTGACCGGAAAAGGACTTTCTTATTTTTCACGAGGAGAATTAAGCGATAAACTGTCAGGCCGATATGATGTACTGTACGCCTCCGAAGAGAAGATATTCAAAAGATTTAAAAGTCCCAAAGACGTCCTTTATCATCTGAAACGCACCGGAGTAACCGGAGTCGATCGGCAGAAATGGACAAAAACAAATTTAATTCGATTTTGTGATGATTATAAGGCGCTTTACGGCAATGGCGAAGAAGTTACGCTTACTTATCATCCGATATACGTAATTGCTAGAAAAAAAGATCGTTAATAAAAATATCGTATGAGACAAAACATATATTTCGTATCGGGAATAGATACGGATGCAGGCAAAAGTTATGCCACCGGGTATCTTGCCCGCCGATGGAACGAGCAGGGCATTCGTACAATTACTCAAAAATTTGTTCAAACCGGAAATAGCGGCTGTTCGGAAGATATCGTTCTTCACCGTAAACTGATGGGGATAGGGTATACGAAAGAAGATGAGGAGATGTTTACCATGCCGGAGATATATTCGTATCCGGCATCGCCGCTTCTGGCCTCCCGGCTTGATAACCGTCCGGTTGATTTTGACAAGATTGAACATGCCACCAGGATACTTGGCGAACGTTATGACGCCGTTCTGCTGGAAGGCGCCGGAGGTTTGATGGTGCCGTTGACGGACGACTGTCTGACAATCGATTACATCGGCGAGAAAGGATATCCGCTTATTCTGGTCACATCCGGTAAGCTTGGCAGTATCAATCATACGTTGCTTAGCCTTGAAGCGATCGCCGGGAGAGGCCTCGCATTATATATGGTGGCCTATAACCTGTTTCCCGAAAACCGTGACAGAACAATCTGTGACGACACAAAACAATATATTGCCGCTTATCTGCGCAGGAACTTCCCGGATACTCAACTGATGGAAGTGCCTGTGCTCAACTGACCCGGAAACGCCGCTCAACCGACCCGGGAAAGACAGAGCTTGCCGGGGCTGTTTTGCAAAAAAAACGAGTATACGTAAACGTTCGCGGCAAGCGTTGTTAAACGATAAGTTTCGCTTCGTATGTGGACTTGTATAGAAAGTTCGCTAAGGTGACGTCCTCATTAAACCGACTGATTTTTTCGGGTGAGATAGGGTTGCCGATATATACGTGGAGCGTCTGCCCCTTTTTATTGAAGGCTTCTTTGGCTACGCGCAGTATGCGTAATTTCCAGTTGATATGCCCCAGCAGATAGAAAAACTTGGAATTGAGGCAGTCGAAATAGACAGGGAAAACCGGGACGTTAGCCTTGCGTATCAGGCGTATAATGCCGTGTGTCCAGGGCAAATCCCTGACGACTTTCCGTTTTCTGTCGTAGAATGACATGGCTCCTGCGGGAAAGAAACCCATAGGATGACCGTTTTTCAACTGGGCAAGCGAAAGGCGGATACCATTCACGTTTTTTTGGTTGCTTTCCCTGTTATCGCCTGTTCTGGGTATAACTGAAATAAAATTATCTTCCAACGCGGAGATATGCGACAGGATTTCATTGACCATAATGCGGAAATCGGGGCGCAAGGATGCGAAAATGTCTGTCAGGATGATCCCGTCAAGCGATCCTATGGGGTGGTTGGAGACGGTTATAAAAGCGCCTTCGGGCAGTTGTCCCAGTATTTCGCGGTTATGTACTTCGTAACGGACGTCCATCAGAGGATCGTTCAGCATTGCCTTAGTGAATGCCGAGCCGTGTAACTGGTAATGATTGGCATGTATTCGATTCACCAGGTCCATACCCGTCCAGTGAAATATTCTTTTCAGGAGGTAAGCACCCGGACGCGTTTTTAAAAAAGGTATTTTACGCTGGAAGTCTTCTATGTCCAATACATTCTTTTTCATTGTCCAATAAATGATGCGCAAATTTTTTCGTGTTTATAAACAGATATTATCAGAATAATATTCAGTACGACTATTTCATAAAAGAAATATACCCATACATGTCCGACGAGTACAACGGCGAATAATACGATCGTGCGTCCGTTGAAAGTCATAAAATCGATGAATCTTTTCATCAGGCGTATGCTTTGTCGCCGGAAGTCGATGCGTATTTCGTCCGGGATATCGTCGCCGTATTTCAAACGGAAGTTTTTAAGCATCTGTTGCAGTTTGGGTGTCACCGATTCCTGCAACGATGTATACCGGAGATAAAAAAAGAACAGTATTTTGCTTACAATACTTTTATTTTCCAGGTATTGTGAGCGTACTTCGTCGATATTCTGGAATTCTTTTCCTTTTTCCTTGCTGACAAAAAAAAGATGAAGCGTTTTATAGTAATCCGTTATATTGGCTTGTACCAGATGCGAGAGGCCGGCTATGACGGCAGGAATAAAAAACAGGCCTGTCCCGTATTCATTTTTCAGGTCCAGGGCAAGGAAAACATAGATGAGCGTGAACCAGATATCGCCGGCGAAGCCGTCGAGTATACGCCCTATCTCGGATTTGATGCCTGTGAGGCGTGCCAGCTGGCCGTCTACGCAGTCCAGGATATTGGCAATGATAAGGCTTATGATACCGAGCAGGACAAGCAGCCGGTCATTACAATAAAACAAAGGGCCTGCAGCTGCACCTACGAATATGGATATGACTGTTATCATATTTGGGGTAATATTCGTATTACGCAACTTTTTAGCTATGTGAAAGCCGACAGGACGGTAAAACCACCGGTCGGGATAATTTTCCGTTTCAATCGATTTAAGCGAAGCTTCGTATTCTTTGTTTGATGTATACATTCTGTTTATTTATATGAATATCCGCCGTCGGCGATAATTATTTCTCCGTTGATATATGTGTTTTCAATTAATAATCGATAAACTCCGGCCAATTCGTCAGGGTCGCAAAAGCGACCGGATGCGATTTTGCTTTCTATACTCCGGCGTATTTCCGCCGGTTTGTTTTTTTGCCATTCCGTATCGACAAAACCCGGCGCAACGGCATTGACGCGTATGCCATAAGGGGTAAGGAATTTCACAAGATTCCTGACAAGCGCATGTACGGACGCTTTGGCGACGCCATACGAAAGAGACGTGGCATGAGGCAGGATCCCCATGAGGGAGCCTGTGAAAATCACGCTCCCGCCTTTGTTGATATTTCCCAGCAGGCGTTGTAGCAGAAATGTCGGGAAATGTACGTTTGCAAAAAACACGCGCGCCCAATCGTCGTATTTCATATCTTCAAAGCGGTCGCGGCAAGTCACTCCGGCATTAAAAATAATGGCGTCAAGTTGTATGCCGTTCTCCTCTATATGCCGGACAATTATGTCGATCGCGTGAATATCCGAACTGTCGGCTTGCAAGGATAGCGCCTCGACATGACATTCATCGCGCAATTTCGCGCATGTCTGCCGTGCCGTCGCCGTATCCGCGCTATATGTCAACAGCAGATGATATCCCATCTTGCCGAGACTCCGGGCGACCGATTCCCCGATGCCTTTAGTGCCCCCGGTTATTAAAGCGTATTTCGTCATGTGCCGTTACTGTTTTTTTTAACATCTTCTATTGTGAATCCCTTTATTGAAACAGGCTTTGCATTACGTTCCTTTTGCAGGGATTTCTCGTAGGAGTCATGGATGGTTTTCTTTATTGACGACGACGAAACGCCCGAACCGTAAGGAAAGTAAAACACTTCGATGCCTAATTCTTTCAGATAATCATATTTTCCATACCAGTCGTCGCCCACGACGAATGCGTCGATATTCAGTTTCCTGATGAGTTCCGTATGATCGAGCGTCCGTTGCGGGATGACGATGTCGGGCGTTTTCAGGGCTTCAATGATTTGAAGCCGCTCGTTGAACGGAATAATCGGCGCTTCTTTATACGACGCCACAAGTTCGTCGGTGCTGACGCCGACAATAAGGATGTCGCCCAGACTTCGCGCATAATTGATCATGCGCAGGTGATTGAAATGGAACATGTCGAATGTTCCGGATGTATAAACGATTATCTTATCTTTTAACATATTAGATATGGAAATTGTAAGTGCCAAAATAAACCGAAATATTACTCATCTTTCATCAGGTCGAGTTTTTCTTTGTCGCCGCTTTTGTCGACATATTGTTTGCGCAAGGGATTGGCCGACGCGGCATAATGATTCTTCCGGTTCCGGTATATGTCTATTAATGTATAGATCGCATGCCGGAAAGAAATTTCCGAGGCCTTGTTACGTCCGGCCAGATCGTAAGCGACGCCATGTGCGGGTGATGTGCGTACGATGGAAAGTCCTGCCGTAAAATTCACCCCGTCGTCCATCGCCAACGCTTTGAAAGGTGCTAACCCCTGGTCGTGATACATTGCCAGAACTCCGTCGAACGACCGGTACGTCTGCGCCCCAAAAAAGCCGTCTGCCGCATAAGGTCCGAAAACGATGACTCCATTCTTGTCCGCTTCTTCGATCGCCGGTATGATGACAGTTGCCTCTTCATTGCCGATAAAACCGTTATCGCCGGCATGCGGATTCAGCGATAACACGGCTATACGCGGACGTGTGATGCCGAAATCTTCGCGCAATGACCGGTTGAATACCATTAGTTTCCCAAGAATATTTTCGGTTGTAAGATTTAATTTTACCTCCGATAAGGGAATATGACCCGTGACTAATGCCACCCGCAGATATTCGTTGAGCAGGATCATAAGGGATTTATGACGGTTATCTCCGAAATTTTTTTCAAGATATTCGGTATGTCCGGGGAATTGGAATTTTTCTCCCTGTATATTATGTTTGTTGATAGGAGCTGTCAGCAATGCGTTTACAGAACCTTTTCGCAGGTCTGCAACGACGGCTTCGAGAGCTTGCAGAGATGCTTTTCCGCCGGCTTCGGTCGAGCATCCCGGCTCGACGGGGGCATTATCGTCAACGCAACGTATCAGGTTGAGCTTCCCCGCAACAGCTTTGTGAGCGTCTTGTATGATGTGGATTTCAGGAGGCGCCGTCTCCGCTTCTTTCAATATGTTACTGTAAAATGATGCTATTTTTTGCGAACCGTACAGGATCGGGATACAAAGTTCAAATATCCGCTGATCGGAGAACGATTTGAGTATTACTTCATAGCCGATCCCATTGCTGTCTCCTTGTGAGATGCCTATTTTAATCAGTTTTTCTTCCATTTATTCTTTCTTTTTTTCTTTTTCTACACTTTCTGGTATCCGTCCGATATCTGCCGTATCATTCGCCGGGAGACGTGTTGTCTGCAAGGCCGCTTCGAGACGGCGGATATAGTTCTTCTTCTCTTTATTCGGTTCGTATACGAAGCCTTCGGTCACGATGACACGTCTGTTATCTTCGTCGACACAGGCGTAACTTACGAACGGGCCGCCCATCATATCGCCACCTTCCATACGCCACAATCCGCGCAGTATGCCGCAGTATTTCCCGTGTAATGTTGACGGGGAAAAATCCACGACGCGTTTTTCGACCGACATGTACGAGCCGGCGAATGAGCCGGGTATCATGTGTTTAGTGATGGAATCGCGTTTGGCAACGAGGTATTCGAGTGTGAACGTATTGTTATCCGTATACGGGAAACTGTAAATGAGCAGGTCCGTACGTCCGACGGCGGCATCGTTCGAGAACCAAAGGCAGTCGGTAGAGTCTTTGTATGACAAAATATCGGTCGGCGCATACAGTTCGATGCCGAATTTGTTTTTTACCTTTTCCATAACGACCGGACTGTAATTTTTATAAAGAAATTCCCGGGTGCGATTCATTTCTTCTTCCGTATATTGCTTTACAAACACGCGCGGATTTTCCGCGAGATATGTTTCGATTGATTGCCCGTCGGGTGCATTGAGATAAAGGACGGCCTGTCCCATGGCCCATTTGTCGGATTCTTTCCGCAGGGATACCTTTGTGTACATTTTATCGTCAATGTTCACTATCAGGATGTTGCGGATATATTTCAGCAGCCCGTCGAATTGATCCGGCCTGACGTAGGTGATTCTCATGGACGATTCCGATTGAGGCAAATAGGGTACAGGCGATGTCAGTTCATTTTTTACCGCTTCGCCGGTGGAACTGTCCCATGCAACTTTATTCATTACAACAGCGACTTCGTATGCGATACCTGTTGCTCGCGATACGGTAGAAGTGGAATCACAAGCGCTTAATCCCAGAATAAGGGGCATTAACGTAAAAAAAATAAAAGGTCTCATATCAGTATATTTTTAATATTAAACAATGGAAGGACAAATGTAGTACATTATAAGCAAGGTCGTATCATTTTTTGTGATTTTTTGTAGTAGATAACATTCCGCAGGCGGCAAAAATATCTTCTCCGCGGGATATCCTTACCGTACATGTTATGCCGTGTGCATTTAACTGTTCCCTGAAAGATATCATTTTCCGTTCGCTGCTGCAGCTCAATTTCACGCCCGGAATAGCATGGAAACGTATCAGGTTGACACGGCAGGCGATGCCACGCAGCAGTTTTGCCAGGTCTTTTGCATGGCGTTCCGTGTCGTTGATATTTTCAAACATGATGTATTCGAAAGAAACCCTTCGCTGATGTGAAAAATCATATTTATGCAATATGTCGATTACGTTGGCAACAGGATATGCTTTCTCGACAGGCATAAGCGACAGCCTTTCTTCGTGGTACGGGGAATGAAGGCTGATTGCCAGATGGCATTTGCTTTCTTCCAGAAATCGTTTTAAGCCGGGTATGATACCTGCGGTCGATACGGTGATTCGTTTCGGACTCCATGCGTAACCATAGGGGGCGGTAAGGATAGTGAGCGTTTTTAATAATTCGTCGATATTGTCGAACGGCTCGCCCATTCCCATGAAAACGACATTCGTCAATTCGTCGTTTTCAGGTATGGCCTGTATCTGGTTGAGCATCTCGTTCGCCGTCAGCTGTGCGCCAAACCCCTGTTTGCCCGTCATGCAAAACAGGCAATTCATTTTGCATCCGGCCTGCGACGATACGCATAACGTAGACCTGTCTTTCGACGGGATATATACGGTTTCGACGATACGGGAGCCGTCGTTTACGGCAAACAGGTATTTCACCGTCCCGTCGACCGAGCGCACCGTTCCTGCCGGAGGTGTGATGCCGATTTCGTAGTATTCGGATAGCATCCGGCGTTTTGGCGATGCGATGTTCGTCATTTCGTCGACAGTCTTTATTTTTTTCCTGTAAAGCCATTCCGCCATTTGCCCGGCCGCATAGTCGGGTAAGGATATGCGCGAAGCTGCCGTTTTGAGTTCTTCAAGCGTCATACCCGTCAGACGTTCTTTATTTTCCATGATCTCAAAAATCGTAAAGTTATAACAAAAACTGCCGCACAAGATCTATTTGAACGGCAGCTTTTTATTTCTTTTGCGCGTAGTTCTTTTACTTTAATGGAAGCGGATACGATTATCTTCAATATCGGCTTTTTGTTGTATATAACGCAGCGCATAACTTCCTATGCGGTAAGCATTGTTGGCCTCCAGCATACTTATCCGGCTTTTTTCATCGTAAGGATTATTATCCGTCGTGCGGTTAATAACTTTGAATACGTACACGCCATTGTTGCCGGCTACCGGTTCGCTTACTTTATCCGGCGGGGCTAAGGTGATAAGCGCGTTTAACTTCGGCTCGACGCCAATGTTTGTGATGCGCGATGTTGCCATGGTGATAAATTTCACCGTGTCCGGTTTTTTCGACAATTCGTCGGCACAGGCTTCTATGGAAGTAAGATTTTTTGATTTCAGGTTTGCCGCTATCTTTTCGCCTTTTTTCTTTGCGGCAAGCTCCGCTTTCAGTTGAGGAGTAACGGAGGCGAGCGACTGGTATCCTTTGGGAAGTCTTCCTTTATGCGCTACGACAACAAATTTGTCATCACACTCATTGATTTCCGAGACATTGCCCTTTTTATTGTTAAACGCCCAGCGGACCACCTGGCGTGCACCGGTGACGGCGCCTATGATCATATCCGTACTGTACACGCGTGCATTGGTCACTAAGTTATAGCCGTTATCTTTTGCTGCCGCTTCGATTTTCTCTACGCTGTTGTTGTTCGCTATAAACTGGTTCAATGCATTGTAGAGCAGGCTGCGTGTGGTGGAACTTGGTGTAACCGTGTATTCAATGTCAGCCACTTTATATTTAGGTACGTTTTTAGTCCTGTCGGTTACTTTTACGATGTGTGTTCCGTAAGTAGATTTCACAATTGCACATTGGCCTGTGGACAGGGAAAATACCGTTTTTTTAAATTCTTCGTTAAGACCTTGTAGCGCTCCCGATTCGGTGAGCCATCCGATTTCTCCGTTCTTTTCGACCAGTTGGTCGATCGAGTGAGTCTTTACTAATTCGGCAAAATCCGCCCCGTTTTTAAGTGCGTTCAACAAACTGTCGGCATATACTCCTGTTTCGGCTTCTGTTGCGCGCGGGGCAATCATTATTTCCATGACATTTACGGAATCGGCATTTTCCGTCTTGTCGACCAGTTTCAGTATCCGGTATTTGTTGTCTTTAAAGATAGGACCTTCGATATCGCCGATTTCGGACGTTGAAACAAAGTCTATGATGTCGGCATCCGTTCCGAAGCCGTTGATGGAAAAGAATGCGTTGATATATTTACGTTCCGATTTTTCATTTGTCAGGGCCGCCACGTTATCCGTCGTTTCCAGTTCGGCCTTGATTGCGTCCATTTCTTTCGCTACATTATTATAATCATCCTGACTGGGGGCGATGTCGACGGTAATATAATCGACAATACATGTTTCCTCTTGGCGGAACAGTTCTTTGCGCTCCCTGTATAATTTCTCAATCTCGGAGGCCGGCACGTCGACTGTTGAATCCGCGACATTGGAAAACGATTCCATTACGTATACGATGTCGGAACTGACGGACGTGTTGTTAAACGCATCTTTGGCTTCGAGCGAATTTGCCGCGACCGCCTTATTTAATAATGTGAGATATTTCTCCGTCATGCGGTTACGTTTGATATTTTTCTCCCAGAACATCCATAACATCTTATATTGTTGTATTTGCGCCTGAACGTCGTTAGGATAACTGTCTATATTTTTTATCTGATTCAGGAGGGTTAGGATTGCATTCCGGTCGAATGTCCCGGTCTGCGGGTTCTGGAACATCGGTAACTGGAGAAGTATGGGCGAGATGTTTTCGCCCTCAACCATATCCGTCATTTCTTCGGACGTAATAACCATTCCGAGTTTTTTAAGTCGCGGGACAAGTACGTTTTCCATTACGATATCGTCGTATACGGTCTGGCGTATCTGGGTTATATAATCCTCATTGAGGTTCGTCGATCCCAACTGAAGTTGATACACTTCCGTCAATTCGTTTTCACGTGCCAGATATTCTTGATAGTCGACTGTGTTACCATCAACCGTCACCACGTTATTTTGGTTTCTGTTAATAAACGAAGTTCCTGAATTTAAAAGGTCTCCAATGATAAATGCAAATAAGGCCAGACCTACGACGGTGACCAAAAGACCGGCTCTTTTTCTGATTTTTTCGAGTGTTGCCATTATATAAATTAATTACGATTAATATTCAATCAATCAGCATATTTACGTCACAAAACAAAACGTCTGCTTACGTTTAAGGCCACAAAGATATAAAAAAAACAAAAACGAGCATAAAAAAAAATCTTTTTTTTCGGGGAGTATTTGCTTTATCGATTACTCCTTTCTATCCGGCAGAATTTTATCGAGATGAAGCGGCGGTTCGGCCGGTATGGAATCGCCTTCACCGGCGGCCGGGCGCATTTCTACGGTGAAATTGGCTGTGGAATGAAATATGCTGTATTCGCTCAAGTTCTGGTTTGCCGTGAATCCGATGCCGGTATTGAGTTCTTCTCCTTCCGTAATTTTTATAAAAGAATCCGAATAGAAAATTTTTTTGTTCTGGTCCCAAAATAACTGCGACGTTTCGAAGCGTACGCCATCCGTATTTGAGATATCGACATTGCCGTCTAACCGCCACAGGTTGCGACGTTGGAAGTAATGGGCGGTATCGGCTTTTAAACTTGCTTCGACGTTAAAGGTGGAATCAAATTTTTCGAGATAGATGCCATCCGGGAAATACCAGTACGGTTCCGATGCTTTTCCGAATACGAGGAATGTGTCGGCGATTATCTTGTATCGTATGATGCCGGAATCGGGTACAAGCGTTTTGACATTCGTTTCTTTTAGCGTATAGGAAGTTTGCGGGTCGAACGTGATATCAACTATCTCGTTTTTCTCGCCGCTACAGGAGGTGAATACAAAAAAAGGCATTGCAATCGTTATGAGAACAATTGCAATGCCTTTTAAAGAATTTATCTCAACGTGATGAATCATCTGCGTGCTGGAAAGACTTTTTTCATCTGATTCTCACCGTTTCGCCGATCCATCCTCCGATGGTGAAAGTTTTGCCGTTATCCAGCTCGGGGTGCATAAATACTTCTTCTTTTGTAGGGAAAAACTTGGCGTAGGCTGCGATTAATTTTCCGGCTTCTTCCGCAACGGAAGGATCGACCTGACGTGCCCGTTCGAGTTTGTCGACTATAGCATAATAAACGCATTTGTTAAGTACGGCGTCGTCAGGGAATATTCCCGTTTTTGCCCCTGCCGCATAGCAGGTGGCGATCACTAAGTATGCGCGTCCGTATTCGGGTTTTTCCGCGAGGCATTTCAGGCTGAATTGTTTTGCTTTAGACAGACTGTTTTGCTGTTGCGCCATTATCGCTATTGCATAATAAAGTTCCGCTTTTATTTCGCTGTCTTCCGTCATTGCGATTGCTTCGTTATAATATTTCTCGGCTGCGTCATAGTCTTTGTCTTTGAAAGCTTTGTTCCCAAGTCCCATTGCCGATTCGGCCGTAGGCTCTATTTTATGTACATATTCGGATGTCGTAAAGAACGCATCTGTCTCTTTGCAGTTTACACGGCGGAGCAACGTGAGCGTTTCTTTCAGGAAGTCAAGATTATCTTTGTTCTGTTCAATTTTCGGGCCGTAAATGCTTTGCAACGTTTCGCAATCGGCGGCGCCACTGAGCGTGAAATTTTTTTCTATTTCGACTTTCCGGGTTGTTACGTTCTCTTCTTCTTTTTCGTTATTAGCCGCTTTTGCCGCAGCAATCTGAGTATCGAGTATGGAAGAGCATTTCAGGAAGTCGTTCACATACTGTTCTTTGTATTTCTCCAGATCGCTTTGCACAAGTTTAAACGAAGCGAACATGTAGAGCGAAACCGCCAATGGCTCCGTTTTTTCTTTAAATTCATTAATCGCCTCGCCTGTCCATTGGTAAATTATGGCAGGATCGGTATTTTCTCCTTTCAACTGGTTGTAATTTTGTGCTTTACGTGATATAATCCAGTCTTTCCCGTATTGTTTGTCATCGCCGAAATATTTGATACGGTCGTCATATAATTTCATTAAATCATTGATGATAGGCTCTCTCTTTACAGCGTCGGTCTCTTCCGACAGTTGCCAGTTGATAATGTTTACGCCGTATATATAGATGTTTTTGGTCGATGCCGGACATTCGTCATATACTGCTTTCCAAAATGGGTAAGCATCCTTGAAATTACCTGATTTAGCATACGGGATAAATAAACTGATATTTGTAACACAGCGTATGCTATCTTCTCCCGAACCGTATGGCGTCCCGTTGTCAATACCTTTTTGTGCGCTCAAACCTGTAACTAAGAAGGCGCTTAGTACGAATGTAAAAAATTTTCCCTTCATATCATATAATTTAAAGTTGTTTAAAGTCAATCTACTTTTCGCTTAAAGAACCAGTGTTCGTTGAATGTATAACTCAATGTCATTCTTAAATAGTTCTCATTTATCATCGTTTTGGATTCCGGTTTTATGTTCAGATACTCAAATGATATATTTACATACGAGCGTGTATCGCTTATCGGGAATCCGAATCCTGCCGTGGCGCCGTATTCCCTGTAACCGTTGCCCTGTACCTGAATATATGAACCGGTGTAGCTCACGCCCACCCTGTATCTCACGCGATTAAGGTACGGACGGGAAAACTGGTTGGGGATAAATTCGGCGCCGGCATTTATCTTTATACGGTTTTTAAATACATTGTCGTCCCCGTCGAATGTGATCTTCTCCCAGCCCTGATAAGCAAAGTCCCCCGCTACTATAAGCCTGTTATCTTTTACATACGAAAGGCCGATGCCGTATCCGGTCGGGATATCATAATTCCGGTTTATGGTATCGATTGTACTTCCCGAACTGCTTATGTGTTCGTATGAGTCATTATTGAGCCGTTTTTTCGGCGAGTATATAAGTCCCAATATCATACTCTCGGTTTTGCTCAGCGGTTGCGTATATTGCAGTCCGAAATCAAAGATTGCATCGCTGAATCTGATTTCTTTTTCTTTTATGACACTCGTAGTAGGATCCGACGACATATATTTTGTTGTTGCACCATGATTGATAGAACCGAACAGATAGTTGATATTTCCGCCTACCGAAAGGCGTTTCGTCCATAAATCGAAAGACAGTCCGCCATACAACAGGTTTAATCCGCCCTTTCCGGCGAATGCTTCCGTGTATTGTTGCCCGTTGGCCGTCTTTGTATCTTCGAAATCGTATCCTACGTGTGAATACGGCAGTAGCCCGGCGCTTACGGCGACCCGCCGGTGCAACGGAAATTGCATCGCCATATACTCTACGTTTCCATTTATGTTTTGTTGTTTGTTTGTCCCGTCGTCATACCATGATGATTGGACCGAGGCGCCGAAATCGAACAGAAACGTCATGGAATCCATACACGAATACGAGGCCGGATTCATCGGATTAATCTGTTTGGACGAACGCAGTCCGATTCCGATTCCACCCATAGACCTGCCCGCTCCGAATGAGCGATTGGCCAGTTCTCCGTATCCATAACGTGTATATGGAGAGTTTGTCCTGTTTTGCGCCCCTGTCGTAACGGCGCATAAAAACAACACTCCCGATACAATAATCAAATCAATTTTTTTTCGCATTATATTCTAATATTCTATTTAAACCAACTAAAACCAAATTAGCGTCTGCAAAGATGTGATTTTTAAGTCGTCTTTCAAAATAAAAAGAATGACCGCCTGTTAAAAAAACAAAAATATTGCCGTATTTTGCTTTCAGGGAATCAATAAAACCATCCATTTCGTAAACGATGCCGTTTATTACTCCGGCCAGAATTGCTGTTTCGGTGCTCGTCCCGATAAGCGGGACATCATCTTTCTCTTTTACCAGTGGCAACCGTTTCGTAAATGCATTAAGCGCCTTAAAGCGGGTAGTTAAACCGGGCGATATATTTCCGCCGATGTAAATTCCTGACGATTCGATTACCTCGTAAGTGATAGCCGTTCCGGCATCAATTACCAACAGGTTACGTCCGGGTTGCAAATAACAGCTTCCCACTGCTGCAGCAATCCTGTCCATGCCTAATGTGTTTCTTGTCTCATATTCCGTACGGATAGGTATCGGCGTATATTCATCCGGCAACAGGAAATAATTCAGATGTTCTTTCAAATAATCTGTCAATGCCTCATCCGTGTTGACAACCGATGATATGATTCCCTGTTCCGGACGGTATTGTTTGACAATATCATTCACTACGGACTTGTCATCCCTGTCAACTAAAATAGAAGAAACGATCTTTCCGCAGTCGAAAATCGCCACTTTTAGTTTAGTGTTACCTTGTTCTACGATTAGATTCACCTTCCTGTGAAATTAAATCCGCGACAAAGATAATGCATGGCAGGGGCAATACAAAATAATTTGATTTATTTTTGCCGCCGGCGACCGTATTTGATGCCGGTACGGATCGGAAAGAAGCCGTGACTGCGGCTTCGTTGCCGCTCAATTTATTTTCAGGTAGCAATAGATCGGATAGTGATCGGACAGGTTGACGCGCGTGTCGACCCTGCAATTATACACTTCCATGTCCGACGAATACAGTATATGATCGATACGGAACAGGAAGAAGTTTTGATTGTAGGATATTCCCATGCCGAAGCCGGATTCGGTATAGGCGTCGGAGAGCGAGCCTTGAAGCGTACGGTGCGCGTAGGATATGGGCGTGTCATTGAAATCTCCGCAGACGATGATGTGATTTCCGTTTGCTTTACGGATCTCGCCGGCGACGGTTTCCGCCTGTTTCGCACGTATGCGGAAAGCCTGTCCCAACTTTTGCTGTATGGATCCCCGCAGCTCGTCGAACGATTCGAGACTTGCGTGCGTGATCATATCCGAGTATTTCGAACGGTCTTCCGCCGTAAATTTGAATGACTCTAAGTGGCTGTTTACAAGGACGATTTTTTTACCCTTAATGATTATCTCGTGGATGGAAGCCCCGTTGTATACGGAGGGGAACGCTATCCTGCGCGATTTTGTAATCGGAAATTTCGACAGTACGGCAAGCCCGTATTTATAACGTTTATTTCTCGACGGCGAAAAGATGATTTCCGCGATATATGGGTACATAGGCAAGGCCTCGGCAACCTTTTCGGAACTCATCAGATTCGGACGCGAACTTACCATGTATTCCTGCAGGCAAACGATGTCGGCGTCCGACTTCATTATGTACTGTATTATTTTATTCGGCGATTCTTTCGTGTGGTCTTTATATGCGAAACTCATCACATTATATGAAAGGATTTTGATGACGTTTTCACGCGGTAAGACATTTGTTTTGATATGAAACGGGCAATAACGCATAATGGGCGTCCCGCAGGCAATAAAAATTACCGATAAAATGAATACCGACAACCATTTTTTTGTGAGTATCCAATAGATGAAGAAGCAGGCATTGACGAGCAAAAGAATCGGGAACGCGAGGCCGAGGTATGCAAACAACAGGTATTTCTCCGGCGATATCATGTCGGAATAAGCGGAAGCGACAAGGAGTATCGCTAAAATGATATTCAGCGAAGCGAAAAAAGAATGGAATAGCAGTTTTAACGAGGTCAACCATTCTGTTCTTTTCTTTCCTGCCGGCGCTTTTTTACCGCCCTGTTTTTTATTTCCTGCTCGCATCGAATAGCATCTTTTTCTCTTCCGACGAAAGACTGCCGTATCCCGAACGTTTAAGTTTATCCAAAATCTCGTCGATCATCCTGTTTTCTTCATTTTTCCGTCGGCGGTATTCGTCGTCCGTCTCCGTCCGGTGATTTTTTTGACGGTTGGTTTTATCCGTTTCCTTGCGGTAAATTTTAAACGAAGGCCTGCGGGTTATGAAATTGACAAGTTTATCGATGACCCTGTTAATGGGGTTTACTATCCGGTATCGGGATGCAAAGAATATGCCGAGCAACGAGCCTCCTATATGGGCAATATGTCCGCCGGTGTTTTCGGTAGTGATGGCAATGATGTCGAGAAGGAAGACGCCGG
>JAITBC010000337.1 GCA_031283785.1 Tannerella sp.
TTTCTGTTTTTCCATTTGCATCAAAGTTATCAAGTGTCGTAAAGTCATAGTCGGAACAATGGTAGAACACCACTATCCCGCCGTGTTCGCGCTGATACATACTTGCCAGCTCCAGCACCCAGTCGCGCCTCGCATCTTTCTCTTTGTTTTTCCCACATCCGCAACTCATAGTTTTAGCGCCTCTTTTGTTTTTTTCCTCATCGCGGGCATTGTGATTTCCTCTTTCACCAATTGCGCGCCTTCTTCCGAAATGCCCAAAATTTCCTCTCCGTACTTCTCCACCAAGTCAGGCGCCTTGCTGTCCGAGCTACTGATAACGAAACTGTCGCCGGCAATATCGAGCTTCATTCCGGCATAAAACGCACCGGTTAAACGAAGGTCGGGAACCCGGAAGGGCGGCAGCGGGTTCATGCTGTTTTTAAATTGCGCGTACTGCTCGCTTCTATACCAGCCCACCTTGCTGCCGTCTTTTTTTTGCCCCATCTGCAGTTGCTCCTGGTTAACCGCTACAATAGCGTCGCCGTTTTCTCTTACCACATCAATGCAGGATTGCCTTACATCAAAAGCTTTCAGTCTTTCTATTAATTGGTTAACAGTAGCCATTCCGGTTGCATAAAAAGGGGCTTATTCAGCCCCTTCGTTAGTTTATTCGGGCTCTGATTTTGTTTTCGCCCTCTTGGTCGTTTCCTGTTTAGGCGCTTCCGGCTGCTCACTTGCTGCCGGTTGCTCGCCTGTCAGTAGCTTATACGCATCAGAAAGCTTTTCCTTGCGCTCCGGCTCGTTCACTTCCGGCCAAACGATGGGCAAAAAGTGTTTCACAAAGGTCGATTCGTTTACCGACTTTGCCCAATCCGCATTGAAATCAACGTTGTTAATTTTCATACTATACAATAGTTACGGTGATTTCATTGCTTTCGTACCCCTCCACTTTGGCAGTAGTCAGCGCGGAAATGTCGACAAGCGACAATTTGTACGTGCCGCTTGGCGCGGAAACGCGGAACGATTTCGTACCCGCTTGAGCTACCACACCTGTGATTGTTGCCTCCGCCCCTGTGGTTGCATTGGTCAGTTTCCATACTGCCCCTGCCGCCAGTTCAACGGTATATACGTCAAACAGGTTCACGCCATCACATTTCGTTTTCACAAACACATCCACATATCCCGCTTCTTGTGCGGCGATGGACAACTCAATGTCAATAATGCCGTTAATGCCATCCTTATCGAAGTCGTCAATCGTGATGAAGTCGGCTACGTCAACCAGCCGCAATTTGTCGTCCAAATTGGCCTGGATGCTTACTACCCGCGCGTCGGTCGTTCCCAGCGACAACAATTGCGCATTGGTGATGTCGAGCTGCAAGGGTATGAGCGGCAAAATTTTTGTTCCATCAGTGCTCTTGCGTCCCAAAATCATACCCGTGGAAAGGATAAGGTAAATGCCGCCTTTCCATCCGTCGAATTGGATTACCTTTTTCGCCTTGCAAAAGCTGAAAGGAATATCGAACTGGTAGATAGCGTTTCCATTGCGGATTTTTTCCGAATAGCCTAAGGCCATAGTTGCGACTTGCGCCTCTTCCGAGCTGTCGGAAACGGCGCCGAATCCCATAACAGGATAGAAGCGGTTGGCTTTGGCATTTTCTTTGAATTTACCGTCCAGAAAAGCCTGAACGTCGGTCGTGCTCTTGGGAATAGATGCGTTTTTAGGCACAAATATAATCCCTATCGGCGTCATTTTTGATGAGGATAAATCACAAGCGCCGACACCTGTGTTGCCTCCTGAGTTTTGACAAAAGTCCATTTTAACATTGTTTTAAAATTATTAAATTCAGATTGTTTATTTCGACAGCATCCATGTGGTCTGAAAACAGGTTCCTTGTTGCTCCCGACTGTGTCTTCAACTCAAAGCCTGAAATCAGGGAACGGTTGATGAATTCATGGGGGAGCATATTAAACTTCTGCTTGACTATCCGGCTGTCGTTTTCCAGTTTCTTAATAAACGCTTCATATATCGGGTGTAAAATGGGGTTGAAAACCTTTTTATACCTGTCGGCAGTGCGATAATCCTTCATGCTACCATCTACGATTAACAGTTGCAAAGATGCCTCTGTTTCATAGTCCGGGTGGTAGTTTCGTTTTTCCCGAAAGTCCGTGAGCAAAAATATTGCCGGATACTTTTGCTCGCGGAATTCCTTCGTGGAATTTGAATATGATTTCAAAATTTCGTCAAGTTCAATGACATTGCCATACTGGTAAAACACTTTTTTCCCTGTCAGTTTTTCAACCGAATTAGACGTTTTACCGACAATTTCACCTATTACATCGACAACGTTAATCATATCCCAAACGCATTTATCATCCTGCACATGTCCGAATCTCTACAACAGTGAAGCTTGCGGTCATATTCAGGATAAGTATCACTTTCTACCCACGAAAGAAAATCATGATTGTGCTTTACCATCTCATTCCAGGCGCTAACCGATTTGTCTATAACCGGCATATTAACGGCATTTTCCGACTTGCTCAAGACTTCCCCTACCCCAGTAGATAACGTCACGTTACCTCGTACATAATTGTAATAAATGTAAAGGGTGCAAGGTGTTTTTATCTTATCTGCAAGGTCTCTCCACTTTTGCTCCGGTTCTTCTTTGGCATATTCCGTTTTGAGCAGCGTAGCCAATTCATTGCCCAACAGCTTGCGCAGGTACAGCGGTTCATATTTGTCAATAGACAGCTGTACGCGCGCCGCTATGTCGGGGTGCTCCACTTGCCCAATGGAAAGCTCGCCTTGGAAATCTGATGGTTTTACAATCATTAATCAACGATTTTCGCGAGTTTCCGTGCTACGAACTTTTTAGC
>JAITBC010000371.1 GCA_031283785.1 Tannerella sp.
TTTTCTGTCCACGAATTACACTAATTTTTTTGTGGACAGAAAGAAAAGAAATTCGCGGACTGCGTAACATGAGTTACGAATTACGAATTTTTAAATCGGCGAAACTAAACTTCAGTTCACCGAAGAAATAACGAGCAAACATCACTCTTAGTTCTTAAAATCCGGTATTACGCAAACGACTCGAAATCCGATACTTCTAATATCCGAATACCACCAGATACTTTTCGGCTGTTGAGGGTCGGTTTTCAGCCATTCGTCATGTTTTGAAAAATCGCGTGCAGCACATCGCACGTCCGCCGCATCCGAAGCATAACCTCCGCCACGCACAACCCATTCGCTGCCTTCGGTATTCAAAGGATTTGAGACATTGTCTCCGAGCTTGCTGTAGTATTGAGCATTGTATTTGTCGGCGCAATATTCCATGACGTTACCCAGCATGTTTTTCAGTCCGAAAGGATTGGCTTCGACAAAGTCGGGAGTCTGTGTCCGGCTTTTGCTGTTGTTGTTATATACAATGTGCTGAGAAATAACTTCGGTATCGGCGTCGAAAAATTTTCTCCAAAAACCTTCGTTTGAAAAACTTTTCGGATTACCTTCGAAGAAATAAGGTGTTTCGGAGCCTCCGCGTGCGGCGTACTCCCATTCGGCTTCTGTCGGAAGACGATATTTTTTACCTGTCGATTGCGATAACCATTGACAGAATGTTTCTGCCGCATAGTGTGTCATGGTAATGGCAGGACGCTCGCCGCCGCCCCAGCCCTGGTCAGGCAAACCGAATGGAGGTGTAGGTCCCGAAATAGCATCTACATCCGGACGGCTGTTATTAGCATACACTTCCTCGGGAGGAATACGTCCTTCGCTCATCGTCTTCGAGTAAAACGACCAGTACATATCCCATGTAACTTCCAGCTCGGACATAAAGAATGAATTGACTGTCACCGTATGAACCGGTCCTTCGTCGTCTTTGCGGAAAGATTCTTTTTCGGGACTGCCCATCCTGAACGAACCGCCCGGAACGGCAATCATGTCAAACGATACTGGAGTGCCGGGGATTTGTTCGGTAAAGCTCTTGAACTCGGCAACTGCTGTAGCTGTTTTATAGTACAGACTTGTATCTTTGTCCAGCACGTCCTGAACAACGGTTAATTTGGCATGTTTGTAGTTTGGATTGTAATGCCCTGCATCCAGATGGCAGCTGATACATTGAAGGTCCAACTTTGTTTCGTTTGCTTCGTAGTATAAATGAGCCGTAACGGCATCGTCGCTTACTCCGGAGGGAAATAAATTGAAATGACATTCTTTACATGATTTGTTAGGAATATATGTTACAGCAGTTTCGAGTCCCGAGAGCCTGTCCCATTCGAAATCGGCGCTGTCTTTTGCTATAAAACCCCACAGGTCTTTCATGCCAAGTTTCATTTTTGCAGTATAATGAGCCCATGTGTCGTTCTTCGGCGGTAAATGACAGTCAACGCAATGAACTTTCGTCCCGCTTGCGTTATTCATGTGTTTGGACATTTTCCAGCTGTCTTCCACATGTGGATGTACATGACAAAGCATGCATGACTCATCGGTAGAAAAATAAACCGAAGTCAGATACAATGAAATAATCGCGCCTGCTCCCAGTATTGCTCCCAAAAGTATATAAAAAAACTTGCGTTTATAGAAACTTTTCTTCTGCTGTTTTTTGCCTTTCTTCCTGATAACCATTCGTATATAATTAAAATTAGTCGTAATTAGTGATGCAAAAGTAGTAATTAATACGCAAATATACAAATTGTGAAAAGTGAGAGTTTAAATTCTTTTTATACTGCGCTCGTCCACGAATGGAGTTTTTTCTGTCTACGAATTTTCACGAATTTTTAAATCGGTGGAGCTAAATTTTAAATCGGCGGAGTCAATTTTTGTGTGTTAACCGATATTATCCGAATACCATTTATATAGAATTCTCACCCCTTCGTCTATTTCGATTTTATGTTTCCAGCCGAGACGATTGAGTTTTGACACATCCGTCAATTTACGCATTGTTCCATTCGGTTTTGATGCGTCAAATTTAATTTCGCCGTCGTAGCCGACTGTTTTCGAAATTAAAACAGCCAGTTCTTTAATGGAGATTTCCATTCCCGAACCTATATTGATATGACAGTTACGTATCTCTTTACAGTCGGGCGGATATGTATCTTTAAAGTTTATGTTTTCCAAGATAAAGACCGAAGCATCAGCCATATCTTCACTCCACAGAAACTCGCGCATCGGTTCTCCAGTTCCCCAGAGAGTTACGTATTTACTGTTTATTCCATACTTATTCAGCAAAGCAATTATTTCGTCACGGGAATTTTCTCCGGTAATTTTTTCTACCGGACGTTTATTGAGGTCGGCTCGAACAGACGTCCAGTCGTTTTGCATAAGACTTTTTCCCAGATGAAATTTCCGGATCATCGCAGGCAGGACATGGCTGCGTTCCAAATCGAAATTGTCCTCAGGTCCGTACAGGTTAGTCGGCATCACGGCAATATAGTTCGTTTCATACTGGATATTGAAACTTTCGCAGATTTTCAGTCCTGCGATTTTAGATATTGCATACGGTTCGTTGGTGTATTCCAGCTCCGAAGTCAGCAGTTCGGTTTCCGTCATTGGCTGTTTGGCATTACGGGGATATATACATGTACTGCCGAGGAACAGAAGTTTTTTAACTCCGTGCTTAAAACTTTCGCCGATAACATTTTGCTGTATCTGCAAATTATCGAAAATAAAATCGGCTCGATAAGTGTTGTTAGCCATAATTCCTCCCACTTTTGCCGCTGCCAGAAAAACATATTCGGGATTTTCCGTATCGAAAAACCGTTTTACCGCATAACTGTCGCGGAGGTCTAATTCTTCGGAAGTTTTTCCGATAAGATTAGAATACCCTTTCGACCGGAGATTTTTCCATATCGCCGAACCGACCAATCCCCGATGTCCGGCAACATATATTTTGGACTGCTTTTCCATGACATTATTTACTTTTTGGTTACGTATTTCAAATCATGTTCTACCATGATTTTCACTAATTCGGAAAAAGGACGTCTTCGTAGGATTCCATCCCAGCAAAGTCTTTGCTTTTGTGGGGTCGCCTCGCTTTGAGAATACGAATATTTTTTCAATATCGCTGTTTCTTTGTCTATATTATTTTATGTGCAAAGATAATCGGAACAATTTGTTTACGGCTCAAAACGTTCATTCACAATTCAACGACGACCGGTTTTTCCGGTAAGTTGTCTAATTTCAGTTTCTCCTGTCCATCAATCAGGACGTGGAACCCGGCGCCGCGACTGTAACGGTTGCCGTCCTTATCCCAAAAAACCGTAATCGTATGACCGTGATACGAAATATTGTCCAGACAAAAGTACGGAATGTAATTTGGGACAAGAGGAAACACCGTCAGTCCGTTACCCGCCGACGGACGTAAACCCGTCAAACCGGTAATCACCAGATCGCAAAACGTAGAATGATTGTAATCCTTGCCGCGTTCGACACCACCTTTGCTCGCGTCCCACGTTCCGTTTTTCCATGTTTTCAGACGTGTACGGGCAATCCAGTCTCCCGTATAGGGATTGAGGTTTTCGTCAATCCACGAAACATACTTTCCGTCTTCACGCTGTAAAAAATGCGAACGGACATAACAGTCAAACGTTTTAATCCATGCCTCTTTCAGTTCAGCGCTACTGTTGCGGTTGATTTCGTTTGCCAGTGCGGTAAGCGTAATGGATGTGTTAAAGGGCCAGCTCGGTCCGTCCCACAAACATTCGTGCCCCGTATAAGCAATCTGAAAATACGGACTTCGCTGTTCGCAGGTTGTCGGTCCGTAGGGAGCGTAAAAACCTTGTGCATCGGTTAACTGTTTCCATGCCGCATTATACTGTCCGGGAACGTTCAGCGCCGGAAAATACCATGGATAATAACCGTACTGTTCGCGAAACGGCGACAGTTGCAATTTCCCGTCAGCCGGTTTATCGCCGCGAAAAGCATGTTTGTAGAATGCTGCTTTTTTATCCCAAAGAGCCGTGTGTAAAAGTTCACGCAATTCTTCCGCTTCTTTCCGGAACTGTTCCGCCGTAGCCGAATCGCCGGCGCGTTCCGCAATTTCGGCTATCGCAAACGCTTCGGCGGCAGCGGCGGCATTGGAATTGATGCGATAGTGTTTCGACGAAGAACCGTAGAAGGCAGCGTCTTTTGTTTTTGTCCTCCAAAAATTGGTTGTTGCCGACAGTTCTCCGCCGTCATAACCGTCCATTTGCCAGAACATCCGGTTCGGGTCGCGCTGCCGGCTTTCCCATGCACGGAAATTCTTTATCAGTTGCGGCAGATACTTTTTGCACAGTTCACCGTCGCCGGTTACATAAAAATAATCCTGCAGGGCAACAGCGACAGGAAACAAGTAGGGGTGTTCCGATTCAGCCGGCAATGCTGTTCCGCCGAGCCAGAAATCGGTATAACGGTCGAGAAACACACGGTCGTTCAACCAGCGTCCTTCACTGAAGTGGCAAATAGCCGGAAATGAAATCGCATTGTATTGTCCTGCCCAGCCCACGTCGGGCAAAAACTCCGAGATGACGTACCCTTCGGGCGTTTGCCTGATATGTTTGCGAAACGTCCACCAGCGGAAATAATACGTCCGCTCGACGGTCTTGTCGGGATAGTCGAACAGCGGAATGTTTTGCGACAGAAATTCCCATGCTTTTTCATTGGGAAATGACTGTTTGTAGAGTTCGTCATCGTCGGCGTTAAAAGCGTCGATATACGGTTTGCAGTCGTTTGGACAAAGAACGGTCGCCTTATTCGCCGACGAAAACCTCAAATCATCGCCCTCGAATGTTGCCAGACACGGTAACTCCGTACGGTTACGTCCCGAATACCAGAGATACCACCGCTTTTCCTTTTCGCGATAAATAACCTGCGTAATATAGACCGACTTCAGGTCATAATCTTCGCCCGGCGAAACAATCGGATTAGCCGGATGCCGTTCCCAGCCGGAGATGCCGTCTTTCGATTTTGCGACGCCGGTTTGCGCATAGTCAATCGTTTTGTATCCGATGTAAAAGAGATAATAC
>JAITBC010000393.1 GCA_031283785.1 Tannerella sp.
GATACAACGCTACCGGATTTATCCCGGCAAAATACGTCCGTCATGCCGTCTCCCGTCAACTCGCGCCCATTCTCGGCAATACGCACTTTCATTATGCCGATCCTTCGCCGGCAACGCTGGGCGTACAGGTATATTCCACACTGGCTTACGGAGGCAGGGGAATCGGATACTTCACGCACTATGCGCCGGAACTCGGCAACTATCGCCTGGCGCCGGTCGATCAGTTTGGACACCGGACAAAAACATGGGAGATGATACGCAACATAAATCTGCAAATTCACGCACTGGCGCCGGTGTACTGCACGCTGAAAAGCGTCAATGTCTTCCATGTGGGCAATGTCCCGAGAAACGGACAGGGGATATCGTCCGCCGTTCATCTCCGGTCAATCGGCGAAGGCAACCTGCTTGCAGGCGAATTTGTCGATCCCGACAACAAACCGTATTTGCTGATTGTCAATAAGGATATTCGACAATCCGTTCAACTGAAAGTGGCGTTCAAGAAAGACGGAAAAATACTGATTGTCAGTCCATACGGAAAAGGGAAAGTACGGTTTGAAGGCGAACATGACTGGCTCGCTCCCGGCGCCGGCGCACTGCTGACGATAGAATAGAAGATAGAATAACTGTAATCAGAGAAAAATCGTCATGAATAAAACGACGCTGTCAATTATGATGAAATACCTTGCCGCAACCGGCGCTGCCTTTCTGCTTTTGTCCTGCGGAAAACAGGCAACCGTACGCGAAGAAACCGTCGAACTCGTCACCTGTCCTTTCGACGACCCCGACCCTGTGCCCCGTCCTGGAAGCGCCTTTTATCCGTATTTCAAATACGAAGGCTATACGCATCAGGGAAAACCCCAAACATGGAAAACGGTCGTACTCGAAAATGATTACGTCCGCGTAACCGTCCTCCCGTCTATCGGAGGGAAGATATGGGGCGCGGCAGAGAAAAGCTCCGGCAAGGAGTTTATATATTACAATCACGCGGTGAAGTTCCGTAATATCGCCATGCGCGGTCCATGGACTTCAGGCGGAATAGAACTCAACTTCGGCATCATCGGTCATGCGCCCACGACGGCAACACCGGTCGATTATGACACGCGCAGAAACGACGACGGCAGCGTCAGTTGTTTTGTCTCGGCTTTCGACATGATTACGCGAACATGGTGGCAGGTGGAAATCAACCTCCACCCCGACAAGGCGTTTTTCACTACGGCTGCCACATGGCGTAATACCACGCCTTTCCCACGTCCATACTACCATTGGATGAACGCCGGATACCACGCTGCGGACGACTTGAACTTCATCTTTCCCGGACAGTATTACATCGGTCACGGAGGAGACGTACACTCATGGCGTTTCGACGAAAAGGGACGGGATTTGTCGCGCTATGCCGCTCATGCCTTCGGCGGTGCAAAGTCAATGCACGTGCTGGGCAATTACAACGATTTCTATGGCGCATACTATGAAAACGACCGGTTCGGCTCGGTGCACTATTCCCCGTTCAACGACAAGCAGGGCATGAAAATATTCCTGTGGGGACTGTCGCGTTCGGGCATGATATGGGAAGACCTGCTGACCGATACCGACGGGCAGTATGTCGAACTGCAATCCGGACGGCTCTACAATCAAGCGGTGACGGAAAGCAATTACACGCCTTTCAAACAATTTGCCTTCGAGCCTTACGCCACCGACACGTGGAAAGAATACTGGTATCCGGTAAAGGAAACCGGAGGCATCGTAAAAGCCAATGATATGGGCGCACTCCATGTCGTCAGGACGACGGCGGGCGACAGTGTGACGGTAAGTTTCTCGCCCGTACAGCGCCTCGACGACGAACTTGCAGTGTGGGCCGACGGTCGCAAAATCTTCGGCGAACGCCTCTCGCTCGACGTTTTGCAGACGTGGCGGACGAGCATCGCCCTGAACGGCGCGGACAGCCTGCTGAAAGTCGTGTTGGGCAACGACCGTCTGGTATATTCCGAGAATCCCGCCGACAACCGGCTCACCCGCCCGGTAACTTCTCCACCCGGATTCGACTATAACTCAGCATATGGACTTTATCTGCAAGGCCAACAGGCAATGAACGAAAACAACTGCGACGAAGCGATTCATCTATTGAAGCAATCGTTGAAAATAGAACCGTATGCTATCCATGCGCTTCGAGAACTCGGCTTAATATATTGCCGGCGCGGACGGTATGCCGAAGCTGATTCCTGCGCCCGCATAATCCTGTCCGTCAACGCTTACGACCCCGACGGCAATTTTCTGTACGGATTGACGAACAGCAAAATCGGCAAAAGTATCGACGCTATCGACGGGTTCAAGACAGCGGCTCTTTCGCCCGCCCTGCGTTCTGCCGCATACGTCTGTCTGGCAAAGGAGGCGGCGAAATGCCGGCAATGGCTGCAGATGCTGCAATATGCCGAACAGAGTATCGACGCCGGGAACAATCACGGCGAGGCCCGGCAACTGCAGGCTGTCGCCCTGCGCAAGGAAGGGAAAAGCAGGAAAGCCGGCAAAATCATCTCCCGTATCGAACAGGAAGAACCGCTGAACCATTACGCCCGCTTTGAAAAATATCTGCTCACAGGCTCGGAGAATGACAAAGAGAACTTCCGGGAATATATCCGCTGCGAGCTGCCCCACGAGACCTTCATGGAAATGGCGGGATGGTATGAAAGTATGGACTGCCGCGACGAAGCGCTGGAACTGTACGCCCTCGCACAGGACTACCCGATAGCGCTTTACCGCAGCGCCTATTTACTCTACAAACAGGGCGACGAGCTTTACGCCGAGCTGCTGCAGCGTGCCGAATCGCTGCCCGTGCGGAAGGTCTTTCCTTTTCGTGTCGAGACCGTTCCGGCACTCGAATGGGCGGTTGGCCGATCGGACAAATGGACGAACAAATATTATCTGGCGATCTTATACTCTTTCCTGGGAGAAGATGAAAAGGCGACCGCTCTGTGGAATCAATGCGGCGATACGCCCGATGATGCGGTCTTCTATCAGGCGCGGGCGCAATATCGCGACGGCGAAGGACGATTGAATGACCTGTTTCGTGCCGAACATCTGGAAAAATCATGGCGTACGGGGCTGGCATTAATTCGTCACTTTCAGGAAGCGCACCGGTATGACGAAATGTATGGGAAGGCAAAGGAATACGCAGCGACATTCCCCGACAACGACATGCTGGAGCTGAAATATGCTGCGGCAATGCTCGCACAGAAGAAATATCGTGAATGTACGGAGTTCCTCTCTCACCTGAAAGTGTTGCCTAACGAAGGCGCATCCGAAGGACGGACAATCTATCGGGAAGCATGGCTGTCATGCGCTCTCGAAAACGTGAAGACGGGCAATTTCAAGGAAGCGATTGCCGACGTCGAACAGTCGAAGCTGTGGCCCGAAAATCTCGGCGTGGGCAAACCTTTTGACGAGGATATAGACCTGAGCGTGGAAAACTTCATCTCGGAATACTGCAAGGCCAAACTGAGCGGCACAAAGCCTCCGCAGCTCAATGCGACCTCAGCCTCTGCCGGCAACAAGATTGCAAAGGAAGTTATCAGGCTGTGCCGGTGATTACGCGCTGCCCCACGTCCTCCCCGCAGCGACAAGCCCGAATATATAACAGCCTGCGACCGGAAAAGAACGTAACGCTTTTATTTTTTAATAAGGTTCATAAATTCTTCGCGTGTTTTTGCCTGCTGGAAATATCCGGTAAAATCCGATGTTGTCGTAAAAGAGTTTTGCTTTTCCACCCCGCGCATCTGCATACACATATGCTGCGCTTCAATAACGACCATCACGCCTAACGGGTTCAGCGTTTGCTGAATGCTTTCCTTTATCTGCAACGTCATCCGCTCCTGTATCTGCAGGCGGCGTGCGAATATATCCACGACACGCGGTATCTTGCTCAGTCCGGTGATATATTTACGAGGGATATAGGCTACATGTACTTTACCGAAAAACGGTAACATATGATGTTCGCAAAGCGAGAAGAAGTCGATATCTTTCACGATTACCATCTGTTTATAATCTTCTTCGAGGAACATGGCGGATTTGAGAACATCTACCGGGTCTTCGTCGTACCCCTGCAACATGAACTGCATCGCTTTCGCTACTCTTTCGGGCGATTTTTTCAGGCCTTCACGGTCGGGATCTTCCCCCAGCAGACGAATTATTTCCCTGTAATGTCCGGATAATGCCTGTGTGACTTCCGGTGACTTATACTTTTGCATCTGATCGTATATACTATCTTCAATGAAATCGGATTTTTTATCCCCCTCCCCCCGCCTTGCCGTTTTTAATTTAAAAGCAAACGGATGTCATCTTCAACAATTTTTATTTCGTTTTTAATTTGCGGAAAAGCTTCGCGCAAGCTACGGTGCAGATACGAAGCTTCTTCGACGGAACGATAGTCGCCCACATGAAGAATCCAGAATGGCGCTTTATAAGTCACATATGCCTCAACGTCCGGATACAACTCCTTTATTTTCGCCTGTTTCTCAATAGCCTCGCCCTTCGACGTCCGCCGGTTGCCGGAATAAACCTGTATCCGGAATCCTTTTGTGACCAGATACGTTTTCCCGTTTACGATATCTATATTTTCGCTGTCTATATGCGTCCCCACAAGCTGTTTTAATGATTCGGACTGATGTATGATCACCATTCCTTCACCGGGTTCCGGAGACCTTTCAAACGAATCGAAAATGGAAAAATACGGGGATTGAGCGCATAACGAACAGTTTCCGGAAATCATTATTACAAATGTGAAAAATAAAACGAAAAGAAATCGGTGTGTCATAAATGTTTCGTTAAAATCCTTTGCTGTTTTAAAGGGAATCCTTGCCCTCTCCATATATTTGCGAGGGACAAGGGATTCACCACATCTTCATTTACCAAAAGCTTCGATTATCGGAATAAATTTTTCTACGCTCAGCGACGCTCCTCCGATAAGTCCGCCGTCGACATCGGGGTTTGAGAACAGTTCGTATGCGTTATCCGCATTGCAGCTGCCGCCGTATAATATAGAAGTATCGTTTGCTACCTCTTCGCCGTATTTTGCTGCGATTGTGTTGCGAATAAAGGCATGCATTTCCTGTGCCTGCATTGCGGTTGCGGTTTTTCCCGTTCCGATAGCCCATACCGGCTCATACGCCAAAATCAGTTTGCCGAAATCTCCGGCAGACAAATCAAAAAGGGATTTTTTTATCTGTTCGTCGACAACATCGAAATGTTTGCCGGCTTCACGTTCGTCGAGCACTTCGCCGATACAAAAGATAGGGGTGAGACGGTTCGCCAGCGCCAGTTCAACTTTTTCTTTTAATATTTCCGGCGTTTCGTGATAGCAGGCGCGACGTTCGGAATGACCTAAGATGACATATTCAGCTCCTGTAGAAGCAACCATCGCGGCAGATACCTCGCCTGTGTATGCCCCTTTTTCTTTATCCGCACAATTCTCGGCCGCCACGCCGATTCTATCCGTGTCGATTGTTTGGACGATGCTTGCAAGGTGGGTAAAAGGCGCCCCGATGACGACATCGCAATTTGTCGTTTTTCCCGTCAAAGCTCTGTTCAGCCTGTCGGCAAGCGCTACTCCTTCTGCAAGGGTAGTGTTCATTTTCCAGTTTCCTGCTACAACATTCTTTCTCATTTTCTTAAATATTTAAAAAGTATTTATATTGATTCGTCTTTTTTATCTTCCGGTTTTTTCCTGTTACGCACGCCGTCATATATCCAAACGAGCAGCAAAGGTAATGTAAAACAAACTATTATCCATATCCATGGGGAATTTTCTTTTCCCCGGTCTTCGTCCGGATAGCGAAGAAGCCGTTCTATGACTTCGCCTGCTTCATCTTCAGGAGGAATATCCCGATAGTGCCATTTGCCGAGAATCGTACCGGATTTCATTAACACAAGCCCCGGATTCGAACGTATAACCGTTTTCAGCGTCACGTCGTCGGCCTTTAAAAACGGATATTCGGCGCCCGTATTGTTTATCCATTTATCAATATCATCTTCCGCCGAAGCCGTAACGCAATAGAACAAAAGATGATGTTCCTGTGCATAATCATAAATGCAGTTTATTTCATCTATCTTTTTGTCGCTTGCTTTTTCTACCTTAGTCGATATAAGAAGAATGACGCCGTTTTCTGCCGACAGGATATCTTCCGCAATATTATCTCCGGCAGTATCATATAACTCGAACGACGTGACGGGCGGGACATATCCCGGTTTGACAAGCTTAGCCTCCACATAAGTCCATGCAGAATCGCCGGCCGGAGCCGTTTCGGGCGTAAAAGCTTTATTCTCCCCGTTTCTCTCGTAGATATACAGATATTCATCCTGTTGCGCGCCTTCGGGAAACGACATGAGCGCCGGAATATTTGCCCCGATTTTGTATGGACGGAAATCTTTGACGGGCAGATGATTATAATTATAATAAGCAAATCCCACAGGGAAAACATACGCAAAGAGAACGACAAACCAGTAAACTTTACAGGTATATACCGGCCTCATCCGGTCGTGATACAGATACGTCACGACAGAGGCCGGAAGCAGGACGAAGAAATTCTTGAAGAACGTCTGCCGGTTTGTCAGGATAAAGGCATCGCCGAAACATCCGCAATCATGTACGGGATTGAAGATGGCAAGCCATAAAGTCAACAACGTCATGAATGACATTAATGCAAGCATACATATCGTTGTCAATTTACGATATACAGCCATAAGAATACAAAGGCCCAGCATAAATTCGAAAGCGGACAAATTTATCGAGACTAATGTCGCCAGAGGGTTAAGAGCGGTAAGGCCGAAAGCGCCGAAGTAATCCTCTATCTTTAAACCGCCCCCTACCGGATCAATTGCCTTCACCGTCCCCGAAAATATACAGGTCGCACCAAGCACTGCGCGGCATATTTCAGTAATAATTTTTCGACAGTCTACAGATTTCATTGAAGTATATACGATTTCAGTGTTCAGTGATAATTATACGAGCGATAAATATAAACACGCTAATTTCCCGAATATCCCTGTCCGTATCCCAGTTTGATTAATCCGAACAGTGCATAATTAACTATATCTTTATAATTCGAATCAATACCTTCGGAAACAGCAACTCTTCCGGCATTATTTTCAATCTCTTTCACCCGGTTCAGTTTCGTCAGGATCATGTCCGTATACGAACTTATCCTCATCAGCCGCCATGCCTCGTCGTAGTCATGGTTTTTCGCATACATAAGCTCTTTTATCGCAATCATATGCTTATCGTACAGTCCGACAGCTTCGGCGACCGTGATGTTCGCTTCATCCGAAAAGCCGAGTTCCAATTGTATCAGTCCTATGATGCCGTAATTCGCAATCCCGATAAATTCGGGCTTTATACCTTCATTAATTTTGGACTCTTTCTTAATCTCAAGGCTTCTTATCCGTTTCCCTTTAATAAAAATCTGATCCGTAATAGATTCGGGGCGCATAATACGCCATGAAGGGCCATAATCTTCCAGTTTTTTTTCAAATATCTCGCGACACAAGCCGATAACCGTTTCAAATTGTTCTTTCGTATCCGTCATAATTTCTTAATCTTATTTTAAACATAAACAATTTACGAGCAACGTATCTTCTGGCCTATTTTCATTATCGTATTCCGGGTTATATTATTCAGTTCGCATAATTTTTCGATACTTACACCATATTTTTCCGATAACAGATATAATGTGTCGCCTGATTTAATAACGTGATATACCGCTTCGCCGGATACCCCATCCGTTGACGATGTCCGGACGTAGACTTCGTTTGCGGAAGGTTTCACGTTAGCTGCCGGCGTCTGCGGTTTAACTGCTGCCGGCCGGCTGCTTTGCGTTGCCGGCTGACTGCTTTGCACGGAGGGGGAGGCCTGTACGGCATCAGGAGAAACTTCTACCGTTACTTGTTTGGTTCGGAACTGTATGGATTGTCCGATAGAAAGTTTTGATGTTTGCGTAATACCGTTCAGACGGCACAATTCTGCGACGGATATTCCGTATTTACGGGCTATATGACTTAGTGTTTCGCCTTTCTTTACCCTGTGTACAGCCAACACATCCTCCGACGTAGAGTAGATGTTGCTTTTTCTGCCGTTTATCTTTACGTTATGAAAAACATACTCGTCTTTATAAGGCATTTTGTTTTCAAAATCGATAATTTCTGCCGGATTAATATCCTTGCCGAGAAAGCGTGTCTCGAAATGAAGATGCGCTCCGCTTGAGCGTCCGGTGCTTCCTCCCAATGCAATTGCTTCACCTGCACGTACGACTTTATTTCCTTGCACCAAGAATTTGGATAAATGACCATAGACGGTTTCGAGGCCGTTGGGATGACGCAATACAAGATAATAGCCGTAGCCCCTCCGCTCATAACTTTTAATCCGCACTTTCCCATCGAATGCGGCACGTACCGTATCTCCGACCTGCAATCCCAAATCAATGCCGCGATGCATCCGACGGCGACGCGGCCCGTATTTTGAAGTGATCCGTATGGTTTCTCTGTCTATCGGCATCACGAACGATACACAGTTAATATTGTATGAATCGGGAAAATCCATGTCCGTGTTCATAAACGGATTTACATGTACCGTATCCCAGTTGGAATTATATAATTCATCGGCGGGAAACATCAAGTTTTCGGTTGCTAAAAGCTTGCCGGATTCCCTCAGCCCGGCAATTGCCAATTCGTCGGACATGATATTTGCAGAAGTCACACGATTTGCCATAAGCTCGGATATCTGCTTCTGCAAACGTGCGTTCGTTGACGTTTCATCAGCAGCCTTTTGCTCCTGTCCTTCTACGTTTACAGATACTCCTATTATAAAACTAAAACAAATAAAAAATGTATTCAGTATTCTCATACGTATATTTTTGATATTTAACCAAACATTTACCGTCAGTCCGAAATCCGTTGCAAAGATTACAAATTCGAATGAAACGGCAAAGAAAAACATACAAAAAGATGTTGATAATGTTTAAGATACATCATATGCACATACGCAAATTACTGTATTTCAGCGAATTACATTATTATATGTTTTACAACACAAAAAACGTTGATAAATATCTTTTATAACAATGTCCGTTTTTGTTTATTTTTGCGTCGTCACAGCATAGAATAGTATTAAATGATAAGTAAATGATAAGTTATTGCACATATATAAAAATACCGGAATCGCCTTTTAAGATAACATACGGTGACAGCGCCCTGTTTATCGGTTCTTGTTTTGCCTGTAACATAGGTGATAAGATGTCGGAATACCGGTTCAATGTCGGGATTAATCCGTTTGGCGTTTTATACAACCCGTTGTCCGTATCTTCCGCGTGCCGGCATATGCTAAATCCGAAACCGTTCACCGAAGATGATTTATTTTTTTATAATGGGATGTATCACAGTTTTGCGCATCACGGACGATTCTCGGATGTGTCGGCCGATAAGTGTCTTTCGGGGCTTAACGAAGCGTTGAGACGGGCGGCGGTGCAGATACGCAACACCTCCTGCTTAATCGTCACGTTCGGCACGGCTTATGTTTATCGTCATAAAAGCGGCGTTGTGGCAGCTAATTGCCATAAACTTCCCGAATCGGATTTTATCCGTGAACGTCTTTCGGTAAACGATATTACAGGCGACTGGTCTGCCTTGCTGAATGAACTGCGAGACGGGAATCCCTTACTGAAAATAATATTTACCGTCAGTCCGATTCGTCACCGGAAAGACGGGGCGCACCTTAACCAGATAAGCAAATCCACCCTGCTGTTAGCGGAGCAGGCGCTGGCGGAACAATATCCCGGACAGGTACTGTACTTCCCGGCCTACGAATTAATGATGGACGAGCTACGCGATTACAGGTTTTATGCCGAAGACATGATCCATCCGTCCTCCCAAGCAATTCATTACATATGGGAAAGATTTTGCGATACCTGTATGGATCGAAAAACACTATCCTCCATGAAAGAAGTAGAAGAAATAAATAAACGGCTGAATCACAGACCTTTGACAAATAACGATGAAGCTTATAAGCAATTTTTAACGCAAACATTGTTAAAAATCAAGCAACTACGGAATAAAAAACCATATATTTGTATGGCAAAAGAAGAAAGAGAAGTAGAGGATAGATTAAAAAACGACTACGGCGAATGAACTGTATTACTATTGAAGTAAACGATCCCTGTCGTGGATCGAAGCAATTGAGTTTTACCGGTAGCGAATCATCAAAATAAACTGTAACAACATCTAAACAAATGAACTATTCTGTTAAAGAAATAGCGGATATTATCGGAGCCGAATATAATTCGATATGCGATGGGATTATTTCTCATCTGCTGACCGACAGCAGGGCACTTTCGTTTCCCGAAATGAGTTTATTTTTCGCTATTAAAACAAAAACAAACGACGGACATAAATATGTCGATAACTTATATCGCTTGGGCGTAAGGAACTTTGTCGTTACCGACGAATATCCGGAATGGCGTCAAATGGCGGATACAAATTTTATGTTCGTGAAAAACGTTACGCACGCATTACAAAAATTGGCGGCTCACCACCGGAAACGCTTTTCCATACCTGTTATCGGGATAACGGGCAGTAACGGCAAGACGATTGTCAAGGAACTTCTGTACCAGCTTATGCGTACGGACTTTAACATCGTACGCTCTCCGCGCAGTTATAATTCGCAGATTGGCGTACCGCTTTCCGTTTGGGAGATGAACGGGCTGCATACGCTTGCCGTCTTTGAAGCCGGGATTTCAAAACCGGATGAAATGGATATGTTACGCCCCATGATTCTGCCGACGATAGGCCTTATTACAAACATAGGCGAAGCGCATCAGGAGAATTTCGTATCCGCAAAAGAAAAATGTATGGAAAAACTGTCGCTTTTCATTGACAGCGACGTCATCCTCTACAATGCCGACGACAAACTGATAGAGAACGCTTTAGATGCAATGTGCCTCTCGTATAAATCAATCGGATGGAGCCGAAAAGATACCGATGCCGCGTTATTTGTTAATTCCATTGAAAAAGGCGAAACCTCAACAAAATTACGTTGTACAACGATGGGTATTGCCCATGAATATACCGTCCCCTTCGTCGACGACGCTTTTATTGAAGACATCATCCACTGTATGGCCGTAATGTTTTACCTGTGTCCGGCAGGTATCATAAGTAAAGATGACGTTTTCGCATCGCTTGAACCGGTCGCCATGCGCCTTGAAGTAAAAGACGGGATAAACGGTTGCCGGCTTATTAACGATACGTATAATTCCGACATTAACTCGCTGCTTGTCGCGCTCGATTTCCAGCAGAGTCGCCGCGCGGATAAGGAACTGAAAAATACGGTTATACTCTCCGACATTTTACAGTCGGGAATGACGCTCAAATCGCTGTATGGCAAAGTGGCGGAACTTCTCAGCAGGAAAAAAGTCGACCGTCTGACAGGCATCGGACCCGGCATCAGCGAATACGGGCACCTGTTTAAAAATATGGAAACGGCATTTTATAATTCCACGTCCGAGTTTATTCTTGCGTTCAGGCACAACATGTTTCGCGACGAAATCATCCTGCTGAAAGGCTCACGTTCGTTTCATTTCGAAAACATTACGACACTGCTTGAGAAGAAAGTGCACGAAACCGTCCTTGAAGTCAATCTTGACGCCATCATCCATAATTTCAACCATTATCGTTCGCGCCTTCATCACGGGACAAAAATGGTCTGCATGGTGAAGGCATTCGGCTACGGCGTCGGTTCGTATGAACCGGCGAAGACTTTACAGGAACGCCGTTGCGATTATTTAGCCGTTGCCGTTGCCGACGAAGGCAAGGATTTGCGCAAAGAAGGCATCTCTATCCCTGTAATAGTGATGAACCCTGAACTTAGCAGTTTCCCGCTGCTATTTGACTGCATGCTTGAGCCGGAAGTATATAATTTTCGATTACTGGACGCATTGATAAAAGAAACTGTGCACCGCGGCGTCACGTCGTTTCCCATCCATCTGAAGATAGACACCGGCATGCATCGCCTGGGATTCGAGCCGGAAGATATCCCGGAAATATGCCGCCGCTTAACGATGCAGAACGGCCTGTACGTACGTTCCGTCTTTTCGCATCTTGCCGGAAGCGATTCGCCCGAATTTGACGATTTCACAAGAAAACAGTTTGATATCTACTCCGAAGCTGCATCAGCACTCGAAGAAAGACTGGGTTACACCGTCCTGAAACATATACTGAACTCTGCAGGAATCGAACGATTTCCCGAATTTCAGGCAGACATGGTACGCCTCGGCATTTCCCTGTACGGGGTGAGCGTATCCGGGATATCGAAAGACCTGCAATGCGTATGTTCGCTTAAGACCATTATCCTGCAACTACGGAATATCCCACGGGGAGACTCCGTGGGATACGGACGTAAAACGTATCTTGAACGTGATTCACGGATCGCCGTTATACCTGTCGGCTATGCTGATGGCCTGGACCGTCGCCTGGGCAACGGGGTCGGAGAGGTGCTCGTCAAGGGAAAACGCTGTCCCATTGCCGGGAATATTTGCATGGATGCCTGTATGATAGACGTCACGGATGTGGATGTGAACGAAGGCGATCCGGTAATCATCTTCAACGACGAACTGACGGTCGACGAACTTGCCTATAAAATCGGAACAATCCCCTACGAGATATTGACCGCGATCTCCCCCCGCGTCAAACGCGTGTACTATCGCGAATAGCCGGCGCTACACAGTGGCCTCCAGCTGCCATACACAGACGATGTGTAACTATCGCGAATAGCCGGCGCTCCCCCTCTTCACGGGGATTAACCGGTGAATTTTCGACGAAAAACGGTATGAATGGATGATTTTCCATTCTTTTTTCTTAATTTTGCCGGCGGATTATTCAAAATAACACGCTATGTTACTCAGGATTTATCCGGAAAATCCTAACCCAAAGGATATCCGAAAAGTTGTCAATGTGTTGCAGGACGGTGGTTTGGCGATTTACCCTACCGACACGATGTATGCCATCGGCTGCAATGCGTTGAATGTGCGTGCTGTCGAACAAATATGTAAGATGAAAGGCGTAAACCCGCAAAAAAGTAACCTTTCCATTATCTGTTACGACCTTTCGGATATAAGCGGGCACGCAAAGGTCAGCAATACCGTGTTCAAACTGATACGCGACTACCTGCCGGGACCTTATACCTTTATTTTACCGGCCGGCAATAACCTGCCCCAAATATATAAAAAAAGGAAGGAAGTCGGTATCCGCATGCCGGACAACCCCATCATTCACGAGATATGCAAGGAATTAGGGCATCCCGTAATGACCATGTCCGTCCATTACGATCCGGAAGAACCGGAATATGCTACCGACCCGGAATTGATATACGAACGGTATGGCCGGGAAGTAGACATTGTTATCGACGGGGGATACGGGGATATTGAAGGATCGACGGTCATTAACTGCACGGCGGAACCTTTTGAAATAACCCGGAGGGGAAAAGGGCGGATTGAGTTATAATAACCAGTACCGCGCAGATACGCTGACGGGCAATATATTCGCAGATTCTCGCAGGCGAGGACTGAGTTATAATAACGGTAACCGCGGAAATCTTGCCCGTGCCGGGATTATATTATTTCTCCACCATAAGCTTTCAAATAAACAGGTCACAACAAAAGCCCCGTTGACCTCCGCGTAAGTGACGTCTGACGGTGGCGGCATGTGTATACCCCCACATTAATATAGGAAACAGGAGGAAAACTCAATTGAATTCTCCTCCTGTTTTCATTCTTAGTTGCTTTACTTTATAATTAATTAATAACTTTATACGTCTTGCCGTTCAATTTAACAAGATATATACCTTTCGGCAAACCCGATAAAGTAGTATTTCCGTTAACGACATTAACATTTTGGAGCTGACCGGTAATAGAGTACACTTCAAGTTTGCTGGGGACAGCCGACTGAATATAAAGTTGTCCGCCTGCCGCCCAAACGGCATCTTTAGCCAATATAAGATTACCGTCCGCGACTTCGGTCTCCGTTTTGTATGACACATATATATTCAAAGCAAGATATACTCTCGTAATCTTAACCGTCCATACCCCATCATCGCCAGACACGACAGCTATTCCTTTGCCTACAGCATAATGAGGATTGTTTGTTGTAACAGACAATTCCTTCCCGGCTTCGCCATAAACTTCAAATGTATAATCGTCGTATGCATTAACATAATGCGTCATACCTGCTACCGGCAATGTGGAAAGCCCGTTTTCGGTATAGATAGTTACCGCACGCGGAATTGTCGGATAAGCATTGCCGGATCCTGGGTTATCTGAAATTTCGTCATCTACCCACAGCTCATAGTCTATGCCGGTAATGTTATATTTCTCAACCAAAGGCGAAATTGCTACTTTATATTTGTACGTAGCCGTGTCGGTTCCATCCGTAAATTCCGTTTTATCCGTAATGCTATAAGCCAATAATAAATCCTGTACGGCAACTCCGCCTCCTGTTGTAATTTTCCTTTTCAGAAATGGAATAACCTCTTTACCTTTTTCAAAAGACAAACTTACGGTAATCTCATGATAAAGTGTATACCCGTTTAATGTTCCTGCACCCACAAGATAGTTGTTATAACCGGCATTATTATCAGTATAAAGACTGGAAATAGTAGTAAGTCCACTATAAGAACCAGTGCCATCATACTTTCGTGCTACTAAAGCCCCTGTCACAACATCGCTTCCCTGTATATTTGGCCAGGTAGCATTTACCGAATAAGTAGTAGTGCCGCTAACCAGCGTGTCACTATTTTCAAAATAGCTCTTTAATTCAACATTACCAGCATAATAGGACGATGATTTCACACTTAATCTTCCTAAGTTCACCGCATAACTAACACTTGCTCCCAAGAATAACATAGAGAGCACCAATCCTAAAGTAAATTTCACTTTTCTCATATTCAACATTGTTTAAATTAATAATATTTTTATTTTCACATTAA
>JAITBC010000414.1 GCA_031283785.1 Tannerella sp.
ATCGAATGGAATTAAACGGATAAATTTTACGAACGACGGTGACCGGACGGCAACAGGAGAGACGGATGATTTGTTGTTCTTCAAGTTTCATTTCACGCAGATTACGGGAAAGTCCTATACGACCAGCTCCCTCGGAATCCCCCAGGGCTTGACCGCATCAAGGGTACGCAGGTTGTAGCGGTGCGATATAGATAGCTTTTCCACCTGCCTCTTTAGCTCAGTTGGCCAGAGCACGTGATTTGTAATCTCGGGGTCGTTGGTTCGAATCCGACAAGAGGCTCAAAAAAAGATCGGGTAGGGGAGAAACCGTATAATATGCGATTACGTTTTCACTATCGGATGTCAATCCCTCCGAAAGTATATGCCGTCATCATGGAAACGGCGGCGAGTCGGTAAATTGCTAAAATGAGGCTCGAAAAAAAACAATTAACCGGAATGTAACGACCGAACAAACCTTTCTTGCGGGCTTTATTCGCTGTAATTATCTGATAAACATGTTTAAAACGAGTGAGCGGGTGTGGATTTACGACCGCTTAATAAAACACTTAAAAAAACTATAACAAGATTTTTTTTGTCTTTTTTGGGGGATTAAGCGTTTTATTAAGCGCTTTTTTAAGTGGTCTGTTTTATATTTGCAACGAACATTTAAAATTTAAGCAGGTTTATCATGAAGCAATTTTTATTTTTACTGATTTTTGCCGGCATTCCTTGTTTTTCCCAGACGGGAGCGGAATGGAAAATCATCCGTTCGAATTATCCGTCGGAAGACGTCGGCGTAGCGGCATTTACCGATGAAAGCCTGCCGTCGATTGACAAAACAGGCAACTCGGACTCATATGAGGGAATACAGGAACTGCTCAACCGGCTCGGTAGCGCAGGCGGCGGCGCACTGTATCTTTCCGAAGGAAAATACAAAGTAAGCGAAAGATTGCTCATTCCCAAAGGCGTTGTCCTGCGTGGCGACTGGAGAAAACCGGAAAAAGGCAAACCCCTTGAAGGAACGATATTAATGGCGTACTATGGCCGTGGAACTGAAGACGAAGCCAACGCCTTTATCACCACAGAGTCGTCCACGGGAGTCTATAACCTCTCCATCTGGTATCCGGAACAGGACGCGGATAACATAACGCCCTATCCGCCTGCCATACTTTACGGGAAACGCGGTTATTGGGGGAATGATTATAATAATGTGCGGAACGTTACGCTGGTGAATGCCTATTCAGGCGTCGTCCTTTCCCGGATCAACGGAGGCGGCTGCCCGAATGTGTTTAACCTCTATGGAACGCCTCTGTCGCGGGGTGTTGAGATAGACAATATTGCCGATGTAGGACGTTTGGACTGGATAGACTTTTCGCCGGATTACTGGGCGGATTCCGGACTTCCCGGCGCTCCGGCAAAAGGCAGCGCATATAGCCGCTGGATACGCAACAACGGCACGGGCATCGTGATGCGCCGCAACGACTGGTCTTACGCCTGCCATGTGCACGTAGACGGCTATTACCGCGGGTTCCATGCCTGCACCTCCATACCTTCCGAAGGCTCCATGCCCAACGGACACAACTATGGCATGTATTTCAAAAACTGTGAAACGGCTGTTTATATCGAAGCTGTTTCCAATGCCGGAATCATGTTTACCCGCATCACGACGGAAGACTGCGAAAACGGTATCGTCGTTGCAGACGGCGCCGGCTCGACCGTACAGTTGTACGCCTGCGAAATTGCCGCATCTTCGGATGCCATAAGGATCGGTCAGGAGGCATCGACAAAAATGATGACTCGGCAGTGTATGGTTCTCTCCGGGAAAGTGAACATACTTGGCGGCTTATATATTTCGGAGGACGGCGATTTCAACAACGACGCCCCACAGGTCTTCGTCAATGCTTATGCCCGGGTCATCCTTACGGGAAACCGCTTCGCCCAAAGTGTCGATATCGCGAACAGGTCATTGTTTGAATGTAAGATCGACCACAGTCCGGTTTCCGGGAAACGGTTGCCTGATTTCCCGGATATTATGCCGCAGGAAACAGGGCCGGACAGGAAAGTTTTGTATGTAGTAACCGACAGCGAATTTGGCGCCGTCCCGGACGCCGTTACCGACAATACCGCCGCTATCCGCCGCGCCCTGGAAAAAGCCGGTAGCGAGGGCGGCGGCATTGTCTTCCTTCCGCCGGGAAAATACAGGGTGAATGGCGACCTTACCGTTCCCTCAGGCGTGGAACTGAAAGGCGCTTCCGATTTGGCATCCGTGCCGAAAGGGCAGGGGAGTATCATCGAAATCTATGCAGGAAAAAATGACCCCGACGGTGTCCCCTTCCTTAAACTCTCCGAAAAAAGCGGTATCCGCGGGTTGACTTTCAATTATCCCGAACAGCGATCTTCATATACGAAAGATCCTGCCACCCTTCCGCAGTATCCGTATTGCATCCGGGCGACCGGGAAAGACGTCTATGTTGTCAATACAGGCGTCAGGGCGACATGCAGAGGCCTTGACCTGTTTACTCATCCATGCGATAATCATTATGTGGATTATTTTGCAGGACATGTCTTCAAAAACGGGATACGGGTTGGCGGAAGATCGAAAAACGGCCTGATAAGTAACGTACAGTTCAATTCCATCGTGATGGCGAGTGGATACGAAAATCCCAAATTCGGCGCATGGCCTAACTCCGACAGCGATGAAGCCTCCCGCAACGCCGTCTATAACCAGAACTGGCTTGAACTCGAATTTATGATACTGGAAGATTGCGAAGACGAAATACTGTATAACAATTTTCATTATGCTTCCCACAGAGGACTTGTTTTCAGGCAAAATAACGGCAAATCGCCTTCGGGCGTCTCCCTCGGTATGGCGCTGGACGCTTCCCTGCGTTCCGTCTGTTATGAGAGCATTGACGCGGACAAGGGATTTGATTTAATCAACACACAGGTAGTTTCGGTAGCAAGAGATGTATATGCAGATACGAAATATGTCGAAACCGCACCCGGATTTTCCGGGACAGCCCGTTTGTTCGCATCGGATTACTGGGGAAATGCAAAATACGGCGGCGTGCTTGGCGGCGGCACTGTACAATGGATACTGGCGCATTTCGAACAGTACGGCGCTACCCGTTTCATGGAGATTTCGGGAGATGCCGAAGCAAATATTTCGACTACAGATGTGAATGCGACGAATTTCGTCAATAGTGGGAAAAGCGGCCAGATATCCCTGCAATCGTCCGTTTCGGCGCTGGCTTCGCCCACCGGCTACCGGTCATGGTTTAATAACCTGACTGTCGCACCCGTATTTTCTTCCGGCTCAACGTTGCCCCGTACCGGCTGGATTGCTTCTGCAAACAGCGGAGATGCTTATCTGGCCATCGACGGAAATGCAACTACACGCTGGACAAGCGGATCGCAGCTCAATCCCGGACAATGGTTTGCCGTTAATACGATCAAACCGCTTAAATTCAATACCGTTATCATGGATGCCTCCAACAGCGCAAACGATTTCCCGAACGCTTACGCCGTTTATGTTTCGGTAGACGGTGTGAACTGGGGAACTCCCGTAAAAACAGGGGAAAAACCGCCGGCGCTTTCCATTATTACCATCCCCGAAGTTACAGCCCAATACGTGAAAATCGTACAGACCGGCAGTGGAAAAACACAGTACTGGAGTATTCATGAATTTTATCTGGTATACATAGACGGCAATAATTCCGCCAACCGGAACATTCTTTCCCCGGACCCGCTTGTTCTCTTTCCCAATCCCGTTTACGGCGGAATGTTGAACGTTCGACATGCGGAAGGCATGCAATCCGTAAGTATTTACAGTCTCGACGGACGTTTGCTCGGCACTGTGCAGGCAAACGATAACATGCAAATCGCAATTCCCGTCGATAATTATCCTAAAGGGATATATATTGTCGTTATAAAGACGGCAAACGAAATATCAACACGAAAAATTATTGTCGGATAATCATATGGACATGAACAGGAAAATAATTAACATTGCACTTTTTTCGGAAAAAGAATTTGACTTTTGTGAAAAATAAGCTATCTTTGGGGGTAAAAATGCTAAACCCAAAAAAAACTTTGTGTTATGCTTAAACCGGAAGATTTATTGCAACTTAAGGAGAAGAATTTGACTGAAAGTAGGATTGAGGAACAACTGAATTATTTCATAAAAGGTTTCCCGTACCTGAAAATAAAATCGTCGGCATCCGTCGCGAAAGGTATTTGGCGTCTTACTGAAGAAGAACAGGATAGTTATATAAAATCGTGGGATGAATACCTGAAAGGTGAAAAACGGATTACGAAATTTGTCCCGGCGTCCGGTGCGGCAAGCCGTATGTTTAAAGATTTGTTTGCGTTCCTGTCCGCTTCCCGCGATACGCCCGTTACTGATTTTGAGAAGGCTTTTTTTGACGGGATACGGGAATTTGCCTTTTATGGTGCGTTGAACGATATTTGCCGGGCTAATGAGGGGGCGGATATACCTGCTCTCATCGCAAAAGGACGGTATAAGGAAATCGTTGAAAATTTGCTGGAGCGAAAAGGTCTCAATTATGGTTCACTGCCGAAAGGGTTACTGTTGTTCCACCGTTATCCCGAAGGTGCGCGTACCGCAATGGAGGAACATCTGTCGGAAGGCGCAATGTATGCCGAAAATGCGAATCATACGGTCGCGGTACATTTTACCGTATCACCGGAACATTTACCTTTGTTTAAGGAGCTTGTGAAAGAAAAAAAGGCCGTTTATGAGGAACGTTACGGCGTTACGTACGATTTGTCGTTCAGCACGCAACAGGCGGATACGGATACGATCGCCGTCGATTTGGCAAATGTTCCGTTACGCGATGCGGAAGGGCGTCTGGTGTTCCGTCCGGGCGGGCATGGCGCTCTGATACAAAACCTCAACAGGTTGGATAGCGACGTGGTTTTTATAAAGAATATAGATAATGTCGTTCCTGATGGAATGAAGGATGTTACCGTACGTTTCAAAAAAGCGTTGGCAGGAGTGCTTGTGACGTTGCAGGAAAAGATGTTCGGCTATGTGCGTCTTATCGAAAGCGGTGATTATACGCATGATCAGATAGAAGAGATGATATATTTTCTTCAGGATACGTTGTGCGTTAAAAATCCCGAGACCAAGTTCCTTGAAGATGTAGAACTGGTGCTTTATATAAAAAAGAAACTGATGCGTCCTTTGCGCGTGTGCGGTATGGTAGGGAACGTTGGCGAGCCGGGTGGCGGGCCGTTCCTGGCGTATAATTCCGATGATACTGTTTCGCCCCAGATTTTGGAGAGTTCGCAGATTGATATGGATGATCCCGAAGCAAAGGCGGCGTTTGAACAGGGGTCGCATTTTAATCCGGTCGATCTGGTATGTGCGCTTAAAGATGTGAACGGCCGGAAATATAACCTGCCGGACTACATCGATAAAGATACCGGTTTTATATCGGAAAAGAGTAAGGACGGGTGCGATTTAAAGGCGCTCGAACTGCCCGGATTGTGGAACGGCTCAATGAGCGACTGGAATACGGTCTTTATAGAAGTCCCGCCGGAAACATTTAATCCCGTCAAAACCGTCAATGATCTGTTGCGCCCGCAGCATCAGTAACGTGCATGTATTAACTTCAAAAAAACAAACATGTTACCTGAAATGGTTAAATCTTTTTTTGAGGCGCTATTGATATTTTTGAGCACATTTTATCGGCTTTCATAGCCGGAAGGGACGCCTTGAGCAGACGTCGATTTCGGGCTATACTTTACGCGGTATGATTTTGTGCAGGAGCATATTTTCCCCTTTAGAGGAATCATATCAACAGAAAAACGGGTATCCCTTTTCCCTTTTCCCCGTCAGGGGATTCGTAAACGGGAGGTGAATGCCCTGACGGGCAATGCCCTAAATTATGCCGTGTGCAGTATAATTCTGTTTTGATTTTTTTGTTTTTGAATGTTTCGGATGATTAGTCGAATTTGTCCGTTTGCAAAGGCCCACAACCTTAATAACTCATGTCACGCATTCCCGCCTGGACTTTTAGTGCTGCGTAACATGAGTTAATAAATCCTTCGTAAAACCAACATTTGAAGACACATGACTTCCTCATTCGGGATAAAACCGGCTTTCAAAGAAATGCTCTTTTCTCCTTCGCTAATGCGAATGTTTCCCAGTGAGAATGGAGCAAATCCTTTGGAATAAGATTCTTTACGAGGAACTCTGTCCAGTTCGGCGCCTGTCATGGGAACGTCGTTGGCTTGGGTCAGTACGGACTGCAATGTCGCATCTCCGACTGATAATTGAAGCGTTGAGCCGATGTTTTCCCGGGTACAGGTATAATAAATCAATGCTTCAAATACCCCTGCCTGTTCCACCTTTACATTCCAGGAGATGCTGTCCGTTATTTGTTTCCAGTTCATAAAATAAGAGCTGTTCGGGGCGGCACTGGAACGTTGAATGTTTCCATGCGGGATGCCGTCACGAGCCGGCAGTTTTGAGAATTTTTCCCGAAGATGACCGATGGTAAAAGGTCTGTCATCTTTCTGTGCCGTATTACTCAATACGGCGCTTTTATACCAAATGACTTTCTGCTTCAACTGTTCGGCAATTTGCGGTTCTTGTCGCGCAAGATCATTCTTTTGGGCGCGATCGATTTTCATGTCAAAAAGCCGGCTGTCGGCATCCAGCAGGTGATTTCGGAAACGAACGCTGACTTTATTGTTCCAATGACTGAATAAATATCGATCAAAAACAGCTGATTGTTGAAAAATAATTTGTTTCAATGACTTCCCGTCTATTTCGTTCATGTAAGCAGGATGAATATCGGCCATGTCCAGCAATGTCGGCATTAAATCAATCGCGCCGCTTAGCTGTTCGACGATAATTCCCGATTTAATGTGATTTTTCCATTTAATGAACAGTGGCGATCGGACTCCTCCCTCGTCTGTGCTGCCCTTTCTCCCTTTCAGGCCTCCGTTCCATCGATCGCTATTAGGCCCATTGTCTGATAAGTAAATGAGAATAGTATTATCTTCCACTCTTAGCCGTTCCAATGCCGCCACGATTCGTCCCACGTTCCAGTCAATATTTTCGGTTAATGCGAGAGCCGCGCGTGTGAAGGTCGTATCTTCCCTGTCGGCCAATGTGGCCTGTTGCAGAAGAGGACGGTTTTTTATTCGATTCCACCATTTATCGGGTATTTGCATCGGACTGTGGGGCGTATTAAATGGTATATAAACGAAGAAGGGCTTGTCTTTATTTGTTTTTATATATTCTATGGCTTTATTTGTGAGGTCATCGATAATAAAACCTTCACCATATACAATTTCACCATTATGCTCCAACATCGGATTCCAATAATTGCCCCAATGACCGGAACAAAATCCGTAAAATTCATCAAATCCTTTGGCATTCGGGTGATAAGGATACTGTGTGCCGTTATGCCATTTCCCGAAGGCTGCGGTAGCATATCCGGCAGATTTGAAGTAGCCGGCGACAGTTACCTCATCCAAATTCAGTCGTTCTCCTCCACGACTGACGTCTCTGACGCCTCCCCGTGCGGCATATCGTCCGGTGAGCAGTTCGGCACGGGTCGGCGATGATACCGGACAAACATAGAAGTTTTCAAAAGAAACTCCTTCTTTTGCAATGCGGTCGATATTCGGTGTAGCTACCGACAGGTTGCCGTTAAAAGACAGGTCGCCCCATCCTTGATCATCAGCCTGGATAATCACAATATTCGGACGCTCTGTCTGGGCGAAAATCATGCCCGAAACACTCGATAAAAAACATTCGGCAATTATTTTGGGTGCGTTCATTTTGGGTTTAATTTTGTTTTTTTCTACTGTATCCCTGTTTTACCGTCTGCCGTAACAACTCATGAAGTTCGTCGGCCTTTTGCTTATGCCGGAGATACAAGTTATTACATTCCGACACATCCTCGCTTATATGATACAATTGTCCGTGAGGCCCATGAAGCTCAGGTTCAACAACAGCGGGAGCAGAAAATCCTCCGGAACCGAGATTGTCGATCAATTTCCATTCGCCGGCTTTGATGGCCAGTTTGTTATGAGAAGAAATATATACAATATGATCTCTGACAGCTTGCGTTTCGCTTCCATTTATGATGGGATAAAAACTAAAGCTGTCTTCTGCGTATTTTTCTTCTATTGTTTGATGGGTCAGATCGGCAAAAGTGGCGATGAAATCAATCAGGCTGACAGGATGTTGATAAATTCCGGCCTTTTTGATTTTCTCCGGCCATTTGATAAACAGCGGTACGTGGTGGCCTCCTTCCCAGGCATCTCCTTTTTGGCCGCGCCACGGGCCGTTACCGGCATGTCCGTATTTTTGAATATCTTCTTCTTCCCATGGGGCGCCATTGTCGCTGGTGAAAATTACAATTGTATTTTCATCAATATGTAATCGTTTAAGTGTTTCATTGATTTTGAGTACGACATTGTCAATATGAGCGATGTTGTCGCCATAAATTCCCATGTCGGAGAAATCTTTAAAATCTCCGGCCATCCAGGGCGTATGGGGGCCTGTTAATGGAAGGTATAGCAGGAAGGGACTTGCTTTTGATGCCTGACTCTCTATAAAAGAAACACCTTCGGAAACGATTTCGTCCAAACAGTTTTCCACTTTAAACGAACGCGACATTTCTCCATTTCGCCACCATACCCCGCGTCCCCAATAAATGTCACCCTCTTTGATATGTTTGTAATCCCAAGCCTGTTTCGTGGTTTCAAGCGAATGATGATATGCATCGCCCGTTAGTATAATGTCGGAATCAATGACGCAGCCATTCCTTAAAAAAACGTACGGAGGCATGTCTAATGAAGCCGGAATAATGAAAGAATAATCAAATCCTTTTTCATTAGGACTGTCTTTTACCGGAATTGCGAAATTCGTATTGGTATATCCTGTTGTTTTCCGATTAATTTGCAGTTTTGGAATCTGAGGTTTCAAGCTGTCTATGCGCTCCCACGTAAGTCCCAAATGCCATTTTCCGATGCAAGCGGTCGTATAACCTGCTTTTTGTAAAACAGTACCTATTGTTTCTCTCCCCTGTTCGATTAACGGCGGTAAATATCCCCAATATGCATTCTCTTGATTCACCCGGAAATAATATCTTCCCGTCAGCAAACCATACCTTGAAGGAACGCTTACAGCTCCTCCTGCATGAGCATCTGAAAAAGATATGCCCGACTTTGCCAGATTGTCGATATTGGGCGTTTGAGTCCTTGCCAAAGGATTGTTAAACGAAACATCACCATAACCCAAATCGTCGGCTAAAATAATGACAATATTGGGTTTTTCCTTTACTGTCGACGCCCCCCAAAGTATAGGACAGGCCGGACTACATGCCAAAAAGGACAGAAATCGTTTTATAGATGTATTCATAACTTAATAACCCGGATTCTGAGTCAATTTGGAATTTGTTTGACGTTCACGCAGCGGTATCGGGAAAAGGAGTTGGGTTCCCGTATAAGTTTTCCCCCAGTTGGTTGTATAGCCGATAAATGGCACATAATTCCCGCCGGCATCATCGCGGATGAGCCTCGTTCGTACAATATCAAACCATGTTTTATTTTCATAGCATAATTCAAAATACCGTTGATCCCATACGGCTTTTTCAAATGTTTCTTTGTTTGTATCGATGAAAGGAGAAAGTCCGGCTCTATTTCTCACAGTATTCAATGCCTCTATTGACATTGCATCAGGAGCGCCGTCGGCATTTACTTGAGCTTCCGCATATAGAAGCAAAATGTCGGCATATCGGTATATGGTCCAATTTAACCTCGACTGTCCTGTATTATCAATAGCATTTTTATCAAAAAACTTGTGGATGTAATAGCCTTTGAAATCCATAAAAGACAATTCGGGAGCGCCCGAAGAAAATTTATTTGGATGCCCTTTATATGTCGTGAAGAAAAATTGTTTTTCTTCCGAACGTTTATCGCCAGGAGGATAGCTTTCCACAAATTCTTTCGTTGGGATCAAACTCCCAAATTCCAGATTAAAGGCCGACATGCCTGAACGGGATGGCAATACGATACATACGACATTGTTAATAAAGTTATTTCCTTTATTGATGGTATGTTGTATCTGATAAATAAATTCGCCTTTGTTGTTATTTGCCGGATTCCACAAATCGCTATATTCGGAAAAAAGTGCAAATGCATTTGATTGGATGATTTCCAAAGAACGCTTTGCCGATTCGTGGTAATACGAATCGCCTCCTTTTATCGGATATCCGGCATAAGTAATAAAAACATCCGACAACAGTGATTTTACAGCGAACAGTGAAGCGCGTCCTGTTTCATCTTTTGACGGAAGACCTGATTGTTCGGCCGCTAATAAATCCGGAATAATTATTTCATCATAAATTTCCTTGACCGGCGCCCTTTCTATCTGCAATGCAGACAATTCTTTCTGAACCGTCAATATTTTGGGAACATCGCCGAAAATACGAACAAGGTAAAAATAGTAGAATGCACGCATAAACTTTATTTCCCCCTCATAACGTAACGCAAGTTTTTCGTTCAGCGTCGAAAATTCTTTAATTTTCTCTAATGCCAGGTTGCAGTCGGCAATTCCGGCATAACAATATTGCCACCAATCGGCAATATAGGCAGTGCGTGCACTGACAGCCAGGTCCTGGAAATCTTTGAAATTCGATTGAGAATTTTCAGATGTCGCTTTCCCGGTCATATATTCCAGCAGCAACATTGTACCCGATCCCCATCCTTCTACCATTCTATTGGTTACTCGTGCATTTTGGTAAGCACTATTCACTAATGCAAGCGCTGATTCATTACTTTTCAATTCCGAATCCGTAGTCATTGTGCCGGTAGGCATTTTATCAAGAAAACTCTCACAGGAAGTAAAAATCAACCATCCTGCAATAAAGTATAAAAACAAATTATATTTCATAAGCCGATTATATTTCAAAATTTAACATTTAATCCTATTGTATAAGTTCTTGATTTAGGTTCACTGAAGCTGTCGATTCCTTGACCGAAAATGTAATTGTCATACGTTGTCACTTCGGGATCGTACCCGTTGTAGTTTGTAATACAAAAAAGATTTTGAGCATTTATATAGAGACGCAATTGTTGTACCTGTAGTTTTTTCAAAAACGACTTGCCGACATTATATCCTAAAACAAAATTCTGTCCTCTGATGAAAGTGCCATCCTGCATCCAACGGGTATCCGGATGCGAATCGTAGTATGTAACCATTGGTCGTCTTTCGGCAACCATTGTGTTTTGGTTCGCAGGCGTCCATGCATCCAAATTGGTAATGAATCCATTGGCAACACCCGAACGATCTTCTGCATTATGAGTAGATGCATTTACTACTTTGTGCCCATATACATACCTGATATCGAAAGAGAAATCGAAGTTTTTCCAGAAAATGGAATTGGAAAAGACTGCCGACCATTTTGGAGATGTATATCCAATAAT
>JAITBC010000009.1 GCA_031283785.1 Tannerella sp.
TTTACAGGGAGTTGTTGAATATTCCAAGCAATTCGGCCCCTGGTTTTTTTCTCGTATGCCGATCTATTACAGGGAACTGTATGGAGACGAGGGGGTTGTCAATTGGGCTAAAAAATGGAAGGCGGACGCCATAATTGCTCAGCTGGGCGATATCAATATGGAGATTCTCAATCAACTTGATATCCCTATCATTGTCCAGAATTATAAAGATCGTTTTAAGAATGTTTCAAATCTCACAGGCGACTATTATCATACGGGGGCGATGGCGGCAGATTTTTTTTTAAGGAAAGGATTTAAAAATCTTGCATATTATGGTCATACCGATACGGTGTGGATGAGAGAAAGAGGGGAAGGATTCCGGCAGAAGGCGGTTGAGAATGGAGGCAATGTTTATGTATATGAGGAACAGGCAGAAGTAGAACATGAGAAATGGAGTTTTAATGCAAAGGCTGTAAGTTCGTGGTTGCTTGATTTACCGAAACCGGTGGCTCTTTTTGCCTGTGATGATTACTTTGCGCTTCATATCACCGAAGTCTGTAAAATGTATAATATCAATATACCCGATGACATATCCATACTTGGGGTTGATAATGACGAATTGTTATGCAGCATTTCAGACCCTAATTTATCATCGATAGAACTGGATGTTATTAACGGAGGTTACGAGGCCGGGAAATTAATTCATATGTTTATCAATAAAAAAATGAAGCCGCCGGTCGATGTTACTATCAAGCCGGTACGTATCGTGGAGAGGGAGTCGACAAAAAAATATGTGGTCAATAATAAGTATATAGAAAAACTTCTGAAGTATATTGAAAACAATTATATGAATCCGTTATCGGTCGGGAATCTGGTGAGTGTGGTTCCTTATTCGCGGAGAGTTCTGGAAAAACGTTTCAAAGAAGAAACCGGAATTACGGTTTATCAATACCTCTTGCGGGTACGGATTGACAAGTTTTCGGAATTGTTGATAACCTCGGATTTATCTCTTGTCGAAGCTGCTTACAGTGCCGGCTTCAGTGATTATAAAAATGTATCAAGAGTGTTTGCAAAAGAAAAAAGTATGACGCCGTTTCAATTTAGAAAAATGCAGAAAAAGTAACTCCTCCCGATTCTAATTTACGGATGATGATGTATTTGCCTACTGGGTGTATGTTCATTCGACCTGTTTTTTCTTCACGCGGATAATCTGCCGGCGGTAAACAAGACAGGCGGTAACGAAATAAATACCTGTTTGTAACCACAACAAATGATATTCGCGTGCCACTTCGTTTAATGTAGCTCCACACGATTTAATCAGCACATAACCGTTTATCCCCGGCGTCGACGGGAAAACGTTACTCAGAACCCGCCAGTATGCCGGGAACGCTTCTTCAGGCCATGATATGCCCGATATAAAAAGGAGTACGACCGACAAAAAAACGAATATCATCATCGGCGTTTCGCGTGTGCGCATAAAGCCGGATAGCGTCATGGCAAAAAATATGCATGAGAAAAGATAAGGAAGCAGGAACAGTAATAAAGTTGTCGACCGGCCTGCGCTTGGGAATGAAAACAACTTCGGAACGACGAACAGCGTCCATATACAAACGGCGACATAGACGACCATATAGGCCAGCGATTTGCCTGCCACAACGCGCAATATTCCGTGAAACCGGACGTTTTCCGGCACTAAATGATGAAAACGGTTCCGTTCGCGTGCCGTCCCGGCTAACATTCCGATGCCGAGTATAAGCGTTTGCTGAATGACAAGCATCAAAACGCCCGGCAGCAGGAAACTTGCAAATCCGTTTGAAGGATTGAACAGTGCTATTGCTTCGTAGGGCACGGGATTTATTTGTAATTCGCCGAACGTATCCGTCGACTGCAGCCGGTTGTGCGCTGATATCTCTTTGTTCATTTCAAGCGACACTTCCGTTGCCGACAGCAGCATCGCCTTGTAATACAACAGCAGGCTCATATCACAATACAACGAAACGGTCACCTGCTTGCCCGAATGAAGGTTCTTGCTGAACTCGGAAGGGAACATCAGTATTCCATACGCTTCTTTCCTGTTTAATATCGTTTTTGCTTCATCCATGGATGCGCAGACAGCCGTAATACGCACGTCCGGCGTTGCGTTCACACGCCGGATGAACTCGCGGCTGTAAGCCGAATTGCTGTTGTCGACGGCAACAACCTTTACTTCGTGCGTCGTTTCCTGATCGTATATAAACGAATAGATAAGCGGATAGATTAACGGTACAACAAAAAAGAATATCATTACGCCGCTATCACGGAAGACATTTTTAAACTCTTTTTTCCATATATAGAACATGTCATGGATGCCTTCGGCGATTATTTCTGTCATTTTCTTTCCTTCCATATGTTGGTATTCATAGTTTCTGTCAGGGTATGTAATAAAAATACAACATTGCATTTTTGAGGTTCCGTTTTATCAGGAAAGGCAATATGATGAATCCCGAAAGCCAGATATACTCGCTCCATGTATGAATGAAATGCCGTCCGTTAAGCGCCTGGTCTGCATAGATCAGTATATAATGTCTTAACGGGTAAAGATAAGATATTGCTCTTATCGAAGGATGCATGTCCGAGACGGGAAATGAATGTCCGCATATTGAGAAGCCGAGCATGCCGAACAGGGCGGCAAAGCTTAGTCCCAGACGTATGGTCGGCAATACGCCTATCATAAAAACGCCGACGGCCTGCGACGAAATTACCAGCAGCAGCACGGCGGAAAGTATGGGCATCCATCCGGAATTTAAAGGGAACGCGTTGTATCCGTAGAGAACCGCGCATATTAGTAGCCCGACAAGCGTAAACACGAAGGTATGCGGCAACAGTTTCCCTAAAATGCCGACCGCTATGGAATTGTTCCCTAAGTTGAGCCATTCGCGCGAGGTTTTATATTTTATTTCCGTCCCGATGGAATATACCGTAACCAGAAAGATCAACAGTTGCAGTATTCCCGGCAGAATGGTGTTGTTCAGATAGATGGAATAATTCAACCAAGGATTTCCGATGGCGTGTGTGTCGACGACGATCGGCCGTATCTGGGCCATTATCTGTTCTTCGGTATATCCTTTTGCACGTCCCATCTGCAATCCGACGTAGCCCCCGGCAAGTTCCGACATCATTTTCATATCCCGGAAAAGTAGCGATCCGGCAATCAGGTACGAACTGTTTGTATAAAACGATATTTTAGGTTGTCTGTTCGAGCCTGCGTCGTTCTGAAAGTTCACGGGAATATAATAAATACCGTAAATATTTCCTTTTTGCATTTCGATACGCGCTTCTTCGAACGAACAGGTCTGCATCGCAACGGATGTCTGGCCGAATGTATCGAGTTGACGTATCAGGTTCCGTGAGGTAGGCGTATTGTCCATATCTACGACCGCGATCGGGAGGTTTGCCGGAAGTCCGTCCTGCATTAATGTAATGAAGAAGAAAAGGCATCCAGCAGGCGCCGCGAGCATGCAAAAAAAATAGACCGGATGCGAGCACATCCTCTGTACTTCCCTTTTTGCAATGAGCCATATCCTTTGTAAACCTGCCTTGATGCCTGTCATTTTCATCGGTTTTGTGGTTGTTGATACGTGTGTTTTTGTTTATCTTTTTATGATTACGGACATACCGGGACGCAAGTCGCTCACGCGTTCCGTCGGCCGGGCGCGTACTTCGAATGTTTTAGCGTCAAACTGTCCGGTTGCTTTTGTTGCTTTCCACGCCGCATATGTTCCCATGTCTTTCATATAGTAGATCTTCATGTTTATTTTTTTGTTTTCCAGCGCAGGGATAAAACCTTCTGTTTCCGCGCCGATTTTTATATCCTTCAACAAGTCTTCGCGGACGCTGAACGTTATCCACATGTCGTCCAGGTTTATGATGTTCATTATTGGCGCCCCCGAGCCGACGAGTTCTCCTACGTGCGGGAAACGCTCCGCCACCTCGCCGTCGACGGGCGAGATCAGCGCGCCTTCACTGATGTATGATTCCATTTCTGCAACCGTTCCTTTCGCCTGGCGTACCAAGGCTTCCGCCGCCAGCCTGTCCTCGTGCCTCGCTCCTTCCTTCGCTATTTCGTATTGTGAGTATGCGGCCTTTTCCGTAGCGATCATAGCCTGGTATCTGGCTTCGGCTTCGTCGCGTTTTTGTGCCGACATTACGCCTTGATTATACAGGTTCTGAACGCGATCGTATGATTTTTTCGCTATCTCAAGTCCTGCTTTCGCTTTCTGCCATAATTCGTAAACTCCCGTTATTTCATGCCTGCGCGCTCCTTTTATTGCTTTGGCATTTTGCGCTTCTGCCGCCGAGCGTACGGCCTGCGCCTGTTGCAGCCTGGCTATTATTTCCGGCGTATCGAGAAAAACAAGCGTATCGCCGGTTTTCACTTTATCGCCTTCACCGAAGCGGTACGACGCTATTCGTCCCGGTACTTTCCCCGAAATACGAACCTGTGTAACCTCTGCCTGTCCCATGATTATCTCGTCGGGCGGCGAAAGCAGGAAAAAACCGGCCAATGCGACTAATCCTGTCACAATCAATACTGCTATAAACGCAAGCAGCATATTGTTCATCGAATACATTTTTTCTGTGCTCATTTTTATTCTGTTTAGTTTATTATTCTTCAATTCCGGGTTTGCCTAACGCTTTGTCCAAATAAACTTTTGCGAGTTTCAGTTCTATCTGTGCATCGATCAGTTGCGAACGTGCTGCGAACCATGCCGTCTGCGCCTCCATCAGATTTAAAGTCGGTATGATCCCTTCTTTAAATCCGAGGTCGGCAAAACGTAAGTTTTCTTCCGCTTTTTCCATATTGCGTTTGGAGACGTTGAGTTGTTTGCCGGCTTCGTTTACTTTATATACGGACTGGTTCACCTGCAATTCTATTTTTTCCCGTGCCTCTTCAATCTCCAGTGTTTTTATCAACGTCCCGGCCCTGGCGGAATTTTTCTTATGCATACCTTCCCACCAGCCGGATAACGGGACTTTTACTGCTACGCCGAAGTTATACATGCCGGCAAATTCGTTTTTATATCCGTAGAACGTGTTTGGGTTCGTCACGATATAATTTGCTGTAAACGCCACATTAGGCAGCATTTCAGCCATTACGATGTTTTCTTTTTTCTTATAAATTTTTGTCGCGAGTTCGAGGCTTCTGAGTTCCTGCCGGTTGGAAAAAGCGGCATTTATGTCCGGGAAAGCAGCCTGTTCGTTGAATGATATCTGTCCGGCATCTTCGTCGGCCGGTTTTATCGGCAAAGTGAGTTCGAGCCCGCAGATTTGCGCCAGGAGCATACGCGAAAGCGCTAATCCGTTATTTACTTTCGTTTGCGCCATCTCGGCTTCGTTGAGTTTCACCTTGACGGAGAGGCCGTCTACCCTGGTTGCTATGCCTTCGTTTATCATTGCGGTAATATCATTGTCCGTTTTCGTTAGCATCTCGACGTATTTATCGGCAAGCTTCTTTTTGTTCTCCAGCGAAACGATCTGCCAGTAGACTTCGTCTGTTCGGTAGATTACTTCGGAGAGTTGCATGTTATTCATCGATTTGGCAAGTTCTTCGGCGTAGTTTGCAATCTGATTGTAGGCAATGATTTTCCCTCCCATGAATACAGGTTGAACAAATGAAATATCCCCGATCCAGACATTCCGAAAGTCAAGATGGGTAGCATTTTTAATATTATCTCCGGTCGTCTGCAGCGCCTGTGCCAGTTCCGGCATTGTCTGTAAGACAGGCGCTAACGCGGACAACAACGACGACGATAGCGATAAATCGTTGTAGTCAATCAGTTCGAGGTCTTTTTGATTATGGATATAAGTTCCTGCGGCCGACAGTTGCGGGAAAAATTTTGTGCGTGCCGCTTTACGTTCCTGTTCCGCCATTTGTATTTTGACGGAAGCGATTTTGAGAGTTTTATTGTTCTCAATAGCTAACCGCCGGCATTGTTCCAACGTCAGAACTTCTTGTCCGGTGACGTAAATCGAAGAAAACAGCAGAATGTATAATATAAATTCAATCTTCATCTTTTATAATATTTATGTTTGTTTTCCGATTGCAAACTTAGATAAAAATACGCGATTTATAAGCGAGTCGCATAAAAAAATATCTTGCGATTGTCGAAAACACAAGACCACCTGTCGAATTAAAAACGTGATACCCGAACTTGAAGTTCAATTTAGTTGTATCTTTCGGGGAAAAATTTCAAACCTGTTTATTATGAAACGATATTGTGGTCTTGATGTGCACAAAGGTAGTGTATTTATGTGTATTTTGGATGAAAATGGCGTAATAAAAGAACGACAGTTTACGACATTGACATCCGATTTGTATGAACTTCGCTCTTGCCTGGAGCAGTATGATGTTTTTCGGGTCGCTATGGAAAGCACAAGTATTTATTGGATTCCCATCCGGCGGGTATTGTGCGAGGGTTTTGATGTAAAGTTGGTCAATCCCTTATTTATAAAACAACTTCCGGGAAGAAAGACGGATATCCGTGATGCACACCGGACAGGCATGGTCTTAATGAAAGGGCTGGCCTGTGGCAGCTATGTTCCTGAACAACAAATTCAAGATATTCGCCAATATGAACGTCGTTATTCTGTTTTAAACAAACGGATTGTCCAGGAAGAATGCCGGCGACGAATGATAGAAATCTGCCATGGAAGTTACAGTCAGGAATTAAGCTTGTTGACAACCATACCGGGCATGATTTTTATCGACAGACGTTGAGGCCCTTATCTTTGTGGTGATGCTATATCCCGATTTTGCAAACCGGTCAATAACTCCTGTCTATTTTAGAAAGCAAGTCTAAGCTAACAGCTTGAAGAGGAAAGTGTATATTATTTCTAATATTACCTGAAGCAAAGCTCTCAGGCAGGAATATCTATGCGCTCAGCGTGATTAAATGACCTACAACACGAGAATCCTTCAAATTTGAAAAATAACTCCGGGGACTTCCCATAATGCTTTTTTGGGCGGAAAGGCAGGACTTTTCTCTATAATATGCAAATAAATTTAGATGTGTCAGCTCTGTCCACTGATAGATTGTTCATTAAACGGTACATGCTATTCTCATCCATCCCTAAATCCCCTGTTTGCCGCATTGTATATACGCTCTTCCCGCCCAATCGACTTAAAATCATCGCGACAAGAACCGATAACACCGGTTTACCCTGTTTCTTTGTTCCTGAAAACGGCTTTAACAATTGCCCGATTTTGAACTTTCTTGAAAAATAGGATCCCCGTGTCTGTCTTTTCTTTTTCCCTTATAATATTTGTTGCGGCCGTTGAACTATGGCTACGACCGTACGCCTTATTTGCGTCAGTTCGGCTTTGCCTTTGGATACGGATTGAAAGAATTCCGCCGCCTTCATTTTTTACTTTTCAATTAATGCGAATGTACTCCAAAGCGCGGGCGCCTGACCGTGAAAATCACCTGTATTGCGCTTGCGATCGTAATAATACTGCCGGTCGTTCTTTTTGTTTGTGCCTTCGCAGACCTCCGTCATATCGCCGTCGGCATTGATGTAGGACACTAATTTGAGCCACGCTTTTTGCATAACCTGCTCATATTCAGAGGCTGGCAACCATCCGTGTTTGACGCCTGTAATCATAGCATATGTAAACATACCTGTCCCTGACGTTTCCGCCCAGCAATCGGGGGCGTCAAGCAACTGATTCCACATGCCCGAAGGTTGCTGATAGTCTTTCAGGCTACGCATCATAGTCCGGTAGCCTCCAAAAATACGTTTGTAACAAGGATGAGACTCGGGCAAAACTTTGAGCAGTTCGGTCATACCCGCAGCCATCCAACCGTTACCGCGTCCCCAGAAAAACGGCACATCGGGCGCATGATAGAACAGACCGTTAGGACGTTGCAAACTATCAAGATAGACTACCATCTCGCGGGCGGTACGGTCTAAATACTTCTTGTCGCCCGTCAGTATATAGGCTTGCGTCTGTACTATGGTTATCATGTACATATCATCAATCCACATACGTGTCTGCCATGTCAGCCCTCTGTCAGCCAACGCTTTCTGTTCGGCTGTGGCGTCAGAGGGCAGTTCCCATTGCGTATCGGCATACCGTAAGCCTAAATCCAGATAACGCTTGTCTTTTGTGATACGGTAAAACTCAAGCGGCAAGCAGCCAAACATATTATTATCAACATGATTAGGCTTGGGAAGCATAGAGGATTCGGATGAGAACAGCGGTTCAAACCTGTCCTGTAACTGTTTGACGAGTTGTTTATCACCGGTTTCATCGGCGAAACGCAAAGCGCCGAGCCATGCACAGACCTCAGGATAAACCATTCGGTCAGGAAAAAAATGCGCGGCGGGAACGAAACGTTTACTCAAACGCTGTCCGATTTCTTCGGGTGTTGAACCTGAAGGGAAGTTTTTGGTGAGTTTATATAATTTCAGCATACCGGGCGGCGGAAGCGGACCTGACCTGAGAGTGTCGCGGTTTGCCGTTAATGTCTCCCAGCGAAGAAGATAGCCTGTTCCTGCTGTTTTATCGAATGTCTTGCTGACCCTCATATCCGGAAAATCGGATTCCACTACATCAAGCGACAGAGGATAGGAATAAGTATAAGGTTTTTCGCCAGCCGGATTAAGTGTCTTGCCGTCGAGAAGGATAACCCCGTCGCCTTTGTCTTTGCGATGATAACCGAACGCAACCAAACCATCAGGCTGAGACGTCGGTGTGTCTATCCACAGTTGAGTATCTCCTACCGATCCGCCACCAAAAAAAATCCATTTCAAATCCCATTCCGTTATCTGCCTGCTGTTCCAACAGCCGTTTTCAAAGCGGGCTATAAACAGCTGAGTCATCATATCCATATCATAACGGTGGTAGCCGATTATGACTTTCCCCTGCGGGTCGAAGCCAAGCCTGATGCCCGGATTAAACAAGCCTCGTCCGGGTAGTGAACCATCTACTATCAGCGACTTCTCCTCGTAAGTTAGCGGACTGGCTACTTTTTTGCCAAGAGCGTTTTCCCAGTGCTTAAGGTCTTTGCTTCGTGCATACGACAGCGAGTGATTGGTAGCACAATCGGGCGTTTCGCGCCACACCCATATCAGGTGATAGTATTTGTCAGGTCCCAAAAGAGGGCCAACCATATAAGCATTGCGTTTCCCTTCGCCATCTATCAGCGGTTTGTCTATATAACGCGACCATGTAAGTGTCTTGGGGTTCCACATATCATAGACCTCGTATCCGTCTCCGCTGCCGCCATGACGGTAATGGTAGAGAAACTCGCCATTCGGTCCGTCCATAAAAGCAGGGTATGTCATCCTGTTCTCTTCGCTGCCGACTAATTTATCAACACGCTCTAACGATTGAATATCAAGTGGTTTAACACTTCGAAAATAAATCAGCGGGACACAATGCATATTGCCGGTAACGTGCAGGTAGCCTTCCAAATCAATTTTCATATTGATATAATTGTGGCTGTCCCATCCGATACGGGTATCGAGGATTTTGAAGTCCCATTTCGGCGATTCAATGTTGCGCGAAGCAACGGTCATGTTTTTAGCGGCGTCATAGTAAGCCACAAACTGTTTGTCGCCATGTGTCAGCAAAGCAAAGCCCACCGGAAAAGCAGCCGGAACGGGCGCTATGTCAATAATTTCGGCAATTCTGTACTCCTGAGCCCTGCTGCATAAGGCAAAGAATATTAGCCCTGATAAAAAAAAGTTTCTCAAGTTTTTCATTTTGATTTATATTTTTAAACAACAAAAATAATAAAAATCTGCGGACTGTACAGAAAAAATTGTACAATCCGCAGATAAAAAAAATTAATAACCCGGATTTTGCCACATAACAGCAGTGTTGTTATAGCGTACGAGTTCGTCGGCAGGGATTGCAAAAATAGCACGAAAATCTTCCATGAAATATATGCCACTTCCTTGTTGCGGGCTTTTGAAGAACTCATTCATCACTTCTCCGGCTATTCCCCAGCGAAGAAGGTCATACCAGCGGAGACCCTCAAATGCAAATTCTACCGCCCTTTCTTTGATAATGGCATTGCGAAAAGAAGTCTTGTCGGGCAAGTCAACAGAAGTATATGGTTCCAAACCGGCACGCTTGCGCACACTGTTTAAAGTATTCATCGCTTCGCCCTCTCCAGAGTAACTTTCCTCGTTAAGAACTTCCGCATACATCATCAACACGTCTGTGTAACGCAGGATTGGAATGTTGTTTGCCCAGTCCGAATTTGTTTTGGGAGCATAATTTACATAATGCATATATTTTACAACACGCCATGTAGGGTCAACCATACCGCTGATAATCATATTGTTCACAACTGTAACTTCTTTTCTGGCATCACCGGACTCATATTTCTCAACAAAAGCGTCTGCAACAGGTGTTGCGGCGGAGGAGCCGAATGCAGGATATTCGTCGGTCTGGACGCCTTCCGGAAATTCTGCTACAAACATACCTTCACCCAACTGTCCACCCATAAACTGGATGTCCCATACCCGTTCCGGACCATTATCGCCTGCATCGGTAAAGCAATCAACATAGTCTTCCGCCATAGAGTATTTTCCGGAATTGATAATTACGCCCAAATAAGTCTTTGCATCACTGAAACGGTTCTGAAACAACAACATACGCGCAAGAATACCAGCTGCGGCATATTTTGTAGCCCGTCCGAGCGAAGCTCCCGACCATGCTTCGGGAAGCAGATTATAGGCGTTTTTCAAATCTTCTTCAGCAAGAGCAAACGTTTCGGCTTGTGTTGACCGTGGCGTTGTCTTTATTTCCTCTACCGAAAGAGCTTTTGTTATCAACGGCATCCCTCCGAACGCCCAAGACAGATTCCAGTAGGCATATCCTCTCATAATGTAAGCTTCGCCTTTGATACAGTCTTTCATAGAAGCATCAGCGAAAGTGGCATCGTCAATCATATCAAGAATCATATTACTGCGGTATATCATGACCCAGAACCTTTGCCATAGATCTGTAAGTCCGGGTTCCTGGTCTCCGTCCGTAAAATTGCTTATCCTCTCAACATACCCCATATTGGCTCTTGTCTCGTCGCCTCTGCCGTTGAGAACTCTAATCCAGCCATACCAACCACTGGTAAACAAGTCTTGCTGAGAGGCATAAACCGCTGCGATAGCCGTTTCAAAATCCAGCTGAGTTTGGTAGAAACCGGTGGCGCTGTAATTCGATTCGGGAAGAAGGTTCAGGAAATCATCGCATCCGGAGAGTCCAAACCCTAACATAAAAACCAAGAAACACTTAACTATTTTTTTCATTTTTCGTTGTTTTTAAAAGGTTATATATAATCCAAAAGTATATTTACGGCTCAGCGGATAGGTACTGTAATCTACCCCTTGCTGCGTCGTATTGTTACCGCCCGAATTGGTTTCGGGAGTTGCGCCGGGATAGTTGTCAAACGTTTTAACGTTGTCTATTGACATATAAACCCGAATATCTTTCAGTTTTATTCTGTTCAGCGCTTTCCGGGGCAAGGTATAAGCTAACCGAATGTTTTTGATTCTCAAAAATGTAGAGTTATAAACGCGTAAATCCGTATTACCGGGATTCGACCCCCATGTCGGATTTGGCGTTTTCCCATCCCACGATGTATCCACGTCCTTGTAATAATCAGGTACCGGGTTGCCTCTGTCTCCGTAAAGCGCCGCATAATCAGGTTTATATCCACGTACCCAACGACTGAAAATATTAATTCCTCTTGTACCGCTATCCACCTGTCGCGCCATCAAAAACATCACAATACACTAATAATTTTCGTAAGTTTTTAATTTTAAATGATTTATAAAAAAACAACGCTCTATGTCATAGAGCATCTTAAATAGTCAATTAAAAAAGTTGATCAAAAATAATAAATTAGGGATATCCTGTTTTTTTGATGTTTAGAGCCAACCACGCCTTTTTCCACATCCATAAAGCCTAATTGGCATGTCCCAACCAAGGCATAATTAAGGTATGATACTCCAATTCCCAAGTTCAGCCCCATATCAAACCGGCTGTAATCATCAAATGAGTCATCAACATATGAATCGCCGCCGCTTATAGTATAGTCATATTTCGTTTTGCCAAACAAACCATACCTTGTATAAAAGCCAAAATCGGTAATTAGTTTCATCTTATCCCCTATGTTTGGGCGGAATGACATAACCAAAGGCACTTCTAAGGCATACATATTAACGTTAACTTTTTCCCTAAGCAGATTTGGTTCATAAACAATTCCATTGGTAACAAATAATAACCCCGGTTGAAAATACATTTTTTTTGATAACTTAACATCGTATACGGCCCCGATATTAAATCCTGTTTGATACTTTCCCAATGAAACTGAGGAAGAATAAAAAAACGTAGAAAAATCAACACCTCCTTTCACTCCCCATTGTGCAAATACGAAAACAGGATGCAGCAAAAAAACACTTAATAGAATTAAAATCTTCACCTTCATAATTTTCAATTTTTTGTAATTAGTTTTTCCTTATGTACAACTTTAAAACTTTTCATTACTGCCCGAAAAAAATAAGAATCGGTTATTCACGTAACGTATCATCCAAAGTTGTATTTTTTTGTATCATAAAACATGTATCATAAAACAGTATAATGCGAGCAAAGATAAAAGGAAATAAAATGAACAGAGAAATAAATTATTGATTATTAACACGCATTGTGTATTATTATCAGCGATTCAGGGATTAAATATATTTAATCCATCAAAAGAAGTTTCAAAATATCGGGACAAACCGGTCACTCCTCGTGTACAGTAACGCAAGAAAATTATCCATTCGGATGCCAGTGACAAACAAAGTCCGTCAAGGGTAACTAATTTGGCTTCCAAGACATAGTGAAAATAAGTCACCTTCCCGTTTTTGGAAGTTTTGGTTAAGCAGTGTTCACAATACTTATGATCAAAACTGACTACCCCGGTAGCATCTATGGCTACCAGGTAATGCTTATTCAACAGGCGATATTTACGCAACCATTTCTGATTAAACAGATTGCCCGTTAAATCCATTTTAACCTGTTCCGGCTTTGCCGGATTAAGATTGCGAAGCACATCCGGGATCGTGTGTCCTGATGTGGAAGGCGAACGCCAAAGGTTTGCCTGTAATGCTCCACAAACGGATCCTCCCGGCGCTTGTTGATCCTGTTGCGGGAACCCTGCTTGAACAGGAAGATGGCGATAGCTCCCATGACGGTATCTTCCATGCCATAATATCCCTGCGCTTGCGACTGTCCTCCAAAGTGGAGAGTTGAGGCAGTAAAGCCTCGAAACGGTGTTTGAGGACTTGTTTGTACCCGGACAAAAGTTTTTGTCCGCAGTCCGGTGATGATGTTTTTTTTCTCTGTTCTTTCTATAGGGTAAAAAAATGGTAAAACATGGAATACAATTTCTTTGCATTATGGTTGTATATAAATCGCCCGCCGGCAAGAGTGTAATTCCATACTCAAAAACCGGGAAAAATAAAAACACCGAAAATCTAAAAAAACACATATATTTCTTTGTAATTCAATAAATTGTTACTACCTTTGATACAGTATAAACAACAGCCGCAAGGCACAGTTATCACAACTCCCCTTTTGCGGCTTTAATTTATAAAAAATGAAAGAACACTGTAGTTAGAAGCTCAGCTTCCAACAAAGGGGCGAAAGCCCCTCCTTTGCGCTCTTACAGTGCAAATTTAGCCGGAATTTTTTATTTATGCAAGACTTCTATTTGTTTTATTTTCAAGTAATTATTTTTTTGCCCTGAATTACTGTAATATTTTTTTATAACCCTAATTTCCTGCCTGATTATTACTGTTTTTAGTTTGTTACTCCTGTAAGTTTCTTTCACCGGAAATATGAATTGTTTTGATTTTTATTCTCATGCGCTTGGAATACTCAAGTTTTTCGTCTAATTTTGCCTTCATAAAAACTTCACAAAGAAATAATATAAAAATAAAGAATCTATGTACCGTTTACCGATATTGCGTTTGCTTTTTACACTGTCGCCTCTGTTCTTCCTTTTCCCGCAACGGGCGATTTCCGCTTCAACCATTACGCCGTGCGACTTACGTTGCGAATATATGTCGAATCCGTTAGGCCTGGACATGGCCGTTCCGCGCTTTGGGTGGACATTTGTTTCCGGGGAACGCAACCAGTGGCAATCAGCCTGCGAACTGCTGGTTGGTGATAATAAAAAGGACGTTGAACGGTTAAAGGGTAACATGTGGGAAAGCGGGAAAATAAACAGTTCTCAGAACATACAAATAGAGTACGGAGGCAAGCCGTTGAAATCCTTTACGCGCTACTTCTGGCGCGTCCGCGTATATGACCGTAATGGCGTCGCCTCGGCATGGAGCGCGCCGGCATGGTTCGAAACGGCAATGCTCAGCCCCGACGACTGGAGCGCCGTCTGGATTGGCGACGGCAAGCCGCAGCCTGCCAATGACGGGGATTTTTACAGGGATGACCCTGCCCCCGTATTCAGGAAAGTTTTTGAAACTCAAAAGAAAGTTTCGGCAGCGCGGCTTTACATATCGGGTCTCGGATACTGTGAAGCTCGCATTAACGGAGACAAAACAGGCGACTATGTATTAGACCCCGGCTGGACCGTCTATCGCAAACAAACGCCGTATGTCACCTGTGATGTTACCGACAGGATAAAAAAAGGGAAAAATGTTTTGAGCGTTATGCTTGGTAACGGCTGGTACAATCCCCTGCCTTTGCGTATGTGGGGCAGATTGAATCTTCGCGACAACTTAACCGTAGGACGCCCATGTCTGAAAGGAGAATTGCATATTGTCTATTCCGACGGTTCGAAGGACGTGATCCCTACCGGCGAAGACTGGCAGGTAACGCCGGGGGCCATATTGCGCAACAGCGTATACACCGGCGAACACTATGACGCCCGCCGGGAGAAAAACTGGGGTGACCCCGACGAAAAATTCGACGATATAAAGAACGCCGTCAGGGTTGACGGGCCTGCAGGAACGCTGACGGCGCAAATACAGCCGCCGGTAAAAATAATCAGGATTGTGAAACCTGTCAGCGTGAGCGAACAACCACACAAGGGCGTGTATCTGTTCGATATGGGGGAGAATTTTGCCGGCGTGGCGCGCATACGGGTAAAAGGGCCGGCAGGAACGCGGATCGTGTTGCGTTACGGCGAAGACATCAAAAAAGATGGGAGTATCAACGTAATGACCTCCGTTGCCGGACAGATCAAATCGGGCAACGGAGGCCCCGGCGCACCGACGATCGCATGGCAGGAAGACAGCTACACGCTGAAAGGCAGCGGAGAGGAAATATGGTCGCCGCGATTTACTTTTCACGGTTTCCGCTACGTGGAAGTGACGGGTTGGCCGGGGAAACCTGCCCTGAACAACCTCGAAGGCCTGTGCCTGAGTGCGGATGTGGAAGCGACAGGCGAATTTTCATCATCCAACGATATGTTCAACCGCCTGCTCGGAATCATCCATCGGACATTCCGCAGCAACCTGTTTAGCGTACAGTCCGATTGCCCGGCCCGCGAAAAATTCGGCTACGGCGGCGATATGATTTGCACGATCAACACCTTTTCGTTCAATTACGACATGGCGAATTTCTACCGCAAGGCGCTTTGGGACAACGTAAACGACCAGCGTCCGTCGGGCGCCATTACCGAAACAGCGCCTTTCGTGGGTATCGCCGATTTCGGCACTGCGCCCGGCGACGGGTCGGGGCCGGTATCCTATCAGGCAGGAATACCCTTCCTGATGAGACACCTGTACGATTTCTACGGCGATAAGTCCGGAATAACGACACATTATGACGCGCTGCACAAGTTAGTGCAATACCTGGTCGAACATTCAAAAAACAATCTTATCACCATCGACATCAGCGATCACGAGGCGCTTGATAAAAAGCCGCATGAACTCTCTGCGGCTACGTGGTATTACTATATTGTGAAACAACTTTCCGACTTTGCGCAGATACTGGGGAAAAACGGGGACGCGCAGAAATACGGCGTATTGGCGGACAGTATCCGGCAAGCTATTGTTACAAACATGTTTGACGCCGCTACGGGGGAATTCCATAACGCTACCCAAAGCGCCCAGATATTCGGTTTGTGGTTCGATCTGGTGGAAGGGAAAGACCGCGATGCCGCCTTCGATGTGCTGCTGCAAGCGATTGCCGACCGCAACGGACATCTGTCCACCGGCATGTTTGCAACCAAAATGATGTTCGACGTTTTCCGGGAAGCCGACCGCAACGAAACGGCCTGCCGTATTGCCGACAGGCGCGATTTCCCCGGATGGGGCTACATGCTCGAAAACGGCGCTACTACCCTGTGGGAAACATGGGCTTACTCCGATAATACCTTTTCCCAGAATCACCCCATGTTCGGCTCTGTCGGCGAATGGTTCTACCGGTCGTTGCTGGGAATCAATCCCGCTGCTCCGGGATTCGAAAGAATCACCATCAAACCGCAACCCGCAGGCGATCTCACCGCTGCAAAGGGAAGTTACCGGTCTGTTCGCGGACTCATCGCCGTCGAATGGCTGATCGATAAAGGGAAATTCTCCCTGAAAACAACTATCCCCGTCAATACTTCCGCAGAGGTATGGCTTCCTTCAACAGACGGCAAAATAACGGAAGCCGGTAAACCTGTCGAACAGTGCGGCGACGTGGAAAAAGTAAGAACAGACGGTAAATATACGGTACTGTCGGTCGGATCCGGGGAATACCGTTTTCTTGTAGAACCATAAATCATAATATCATAAAAGGATTACATATGAAACGTTATTTTTATATCAATCTGCTTTGTGCAGTCTGCCTGTCGATAGTGTGTCTCCCGTCATGTAATAGGGAAGATACGACCGTCGCTCATTTGCAATGCGAATATCTGAGTGACCCTGTCGCTGTTGAAAGTAATGAACCTCTGCTGAGTTGGCGACTTTGTTCCGCCCAAAGAGGTAAAGCCCAGACGGCTTACCGGATATTGGCAGCCAGCGATCCGGCGCTTCTGTCCGAAGGAAAAGCCGACTTGTGGGATTCGAACGTGGTTGCATCGTCGCAATCCGTCCAGGTGAAATACAAGGGAAAAACGCTTGTTTCCCGTCAGCAGGTTTACTGGAAAGTTCAGGTGTGGGACGAGCATAACCGGCCGACGGCGTGGAGCCGGATCGCTACGTGGTCGATGGGACTGTTGCAACCGTCCGACTGGACAGCCCGCTGGATCGGCGCCATGACGGATCCGGCTCCCACAGCCGGAGAGACGCATCCCGCGCCCTGGTTTCGCAGGGAATTTACGGTCGACCGGACTGTCCGCCGTGCGAAGGCGTATGTTTGCGGACTGGGATTTTATGAAATGTATGTTAACGGGAAGAAAGTAGGAGACCAGGTATTGGCGCCGGCGGTTACCAATTATGACGTGCGTCCGCTGTCCAACCTGATCTATTTCTATGATGACCGGTCGTCTCAGCGCGTTCTTTACAACACTTTCGACGTTGCCGGACTGTTGCGGGAAGGCACAAATACCCTCGGTGCAGTGCTCGGTAACGGCTGGTACAACCAGCGAGACCGCAGGGTAGAAGGCGACATGTGGTATGACCTGCCCAAATTGTATATCCAATTGGAGATTACCTATACGGACGGAAGTACGGAAACCGTTTCGACGGATGAATCCTGGAAATGCACGACGGCAGGTCCGTTACGGCACGACGGTATCTTTACCGGCGAACGTTATGATGCACGGCTGGATTTGGGCTCATGGAACATGAAAGGCTATGACGATACCGCCTGGCAACCGGCGCTGCCTGTCCGTCCGCCGGCTGGGCGATTGCAACCGCAGCTTGCGCCGTCCGACAGAGTCACCCGCGTTCTGACGCCTGATTTTAAAGGCCGCATGAACGATTCGACGTATCTGTACGTACTCCCGGAAATGATCTCCGGATGGGCGGAAATCTCGGTACAGGGCAAAGCCGGGGATGAAATACGCCTGTATTTCTACGGAGAGGAAGATGAGCATTTCGGGCAATCGGACACGTATATCCTGAAAGGAGGCGAGCCGGAACGGTGGGAACCCCGTTTTACGTGGCATGCCTTCCGTACGGTTCGGGTCGTCACGCGCGAGGTGGAAATGAACGGTGAAAACCTTGCAGTGAAAGTAGTGAATACCGATCCGGCGCAAACAGGCTATTTCTCCTGTTCCAACGAGCTGTTCAACAGGATCAGCACGTCCTACCTGCTTACCCAGCGGGGAAATTTCCACGGAAGCATCAGCAGCGACTGTCCGCACCGCGAGCGACTGGCTTATACGGGCGACGGACAAGTAGCAGTGGAGAGCGCCCTCTGGTCGTTCGATATGACCCGTTTCTACCGCAAATGGTTCAACGATATGGACGACGCCCGCAACCGTGAAACGGGCTACGTACCTCATACGGCGCCCTTCGGCGGCGGAGGCGGCGGCCCGGCCTGGGGGTCGGCATACATTATCATGCCCTGGGCCTATTACTGTTTTTACGGCGACACGACTTTGCTGGAGCGGCATTATGCCGGAATGAAGCAATGGGTGTCCTATCTGGAGACGCGCACCGACGAGCGGGGTATCGTCGTACGCGAAGAACCCAACGGCTGGTGCCTGGGCGACTGGTGTACGCCGGACAGGCTGGAACTTCCCGAATCGCTGGTGAACACGTCCTATTATTACCATTCCGCTTCGCTGATGGCCAGGGTTGCCGGCGTGTTGGGGAACGAAGCTGACAGCCTGTATTTTGCGGAACTGGCCGAGCGGATCAAATCGGATTTCCATCGTGTCTTTTTCAATCCGGAAACCCGCCGGTACGGGGATGGTCGACAGGGTGCGAATGTGTTCCCGCTGGCCTTCGGGATGGTGCCTGACGACGTGCGGCAGGACGTCTTCCAGTCCCTGCTGGAGCAGTTGGAATCCATTCGGTATCACTTTGATACGGGGATTCTCGCCACGCCGTTACTGTTGAAGGTATTGACGGAAAACGGACGGACAGACATCGCCTGTCGACTGATGAACCGGCGTACGGCGCCGAGTTTCGCTTATCTGCTGGACGATGCCTGTACCTGTCTGTGGGAGACGTGGAACGGGAAAGCGTCGCGCGACCATCCGATGTTCGGAAGCGTCGTTGCGTGGATGTACCGTTCGCTTGCCGGCATCCGCTACGACGAGAACCGTCCGGGGATGAAACATGTACTGATTGCACCGCAACCGGTGGACGACTTGACGCATGCCGCCGCTTCTTATGAATCGCTTTATGGAACCGTGCGTTCGGAATGGCGCCGCTCGTCCGGTCATTTTGAGCTTACGGTCGAGATTCCGCCCAATACGACGGCTACCGTGTGGCTGCCGAACAGGGACAACCTTCCGGTCAGCGAATCCGGCGTCCCGGCAGCACAGGCCAAAGGCGTCGGGTATATAGGCGGAAAGGAGGGTTGTACGGTCATGGAAATCGTATCGGGAACATACCGGTTCGAGTATTGACCCGGCGGGCATGTATCGACAGGATAAATAAAGTCGTATACCGATCGAAAAGCGTAATATTATTATACATTATTCGGATTATAAATAAAATCTTTTGTTAATTATATTGCAACACGGTTGCAATATGGGAATATTATTGTATTTTTGCGGCGCAAAAAAGAAGATATGAATTGGATAAAAATACACAGGAAATATTTGATGCTCATGCCGGCGTTTCTTTGTATACAGTTGTCCGCCCAAAATAAAAAAGATACGGTTGTATTGCTCGGCGAAGTGGTTGTGGATGCATACGGCAAACGGAATGTGCAGATGCAATCGCCGCAAAATGTAGTGCAAATCGGCGAGTCGCTTCTAAAAAAGAATTTTTCCGGCAGTTTGATGCAGAGTTTGGAAAAAAATCCGGGTATAAAGGCCATGAGTATCGGTTCGGGGCAGTCGAAACCTGCAATTCGCGGATTGGGTTTTAATCGCATGCTTGTTGCGGAAAACGGCATTAAGCATGAAGGGCAGCAATGGGGCGAAGATCATGGGTTGGAGATTGACCAGTTTGCGCTGGATAATATTGAAATCGTCAAAGGTCCGGGGGCATTGTTTTACGGTTCTGATGCCATTGCAGGCGTGATAAACCTGAAAAGTTCGTATATTCCGCAAGAGACGTTGGAGGGAAAAATCAATCTTTTCGGGCGAACAAATAACGAATCCGCCGGAGTTTCGGCTCATCTGGGCAGCAAAAAAAACGGATTTTGGTGGAAGGCGAATTTTACGCTTATTGATTACGCCGATTATCAGGTTCCTGCCGATAGCATACAGTATTATTCCTATTATATTAAGCTTAAAGACAGGAAGTTGCGGAATACGGCGGGGAAGGAGCGGAATGGCGGCGTACATATCGGTTTTATCTCGGACAGATTGCTTACAACCTTTTATTTGTCGGATGTTTATGCAAAAAGTGGTTTTTTTGCCGATGCGCACGGGCTGGAAGTCCGCCTGTCCGAAATAGACTACGATAAGTCGGTGCGCGATATGGATCTGCCTTATCATTCCGTCAATCATATCAAGGTAACCAATCATACAAGTTACCGGTTTGATGGTCTGACATTAT
>JAITBC010000051.1 GCA_031283785.1 Tannerella sp.
TAGGCTTGAAATATACTCAAAATATATATGATATACAAAATGACAAGGTCGATATTAGTAAATCAATGGCCGACAAGATAACAGTTGCGTTTCCTGATATTGACAAGAATTGGCTTCTGACTGGCGAGGGTAATATGTTGAAAGAAAATATCCGGCCAGGCGATATAGTGATGGGCACAGAAACTTCCGAACCTGCGCCCATCCCACAATCTATTTGGGAGTTGTTGAAACAACAGACAGACATTATTAAATCTCAACTGGAACAACAGAATGAACTTGTTAAATCTCAACAATTGCTCATTCATTCTCAGCAGACCGTCATTGAGAATCTCTCTTTATATACGGTCGGGAAACAAGATACTGCGGGCGATGCAAAAATTGCGCGTGCAAGAAGTTAAATATAATCAGTATGTTCCCAGTAAAATGAATTACTAATTTAAAATTATATATATATGAAAAAGATTTTATTATTATTTACAGTATCAATACTGTTTACTCAATGTTCAAAAGATGGAGATTCCGAATCTCTCAACGGTACCACATGGAAATCTACTCAGGATGACCCTGATTATAAAGTGGAAGCATTTTTTGAATTTGGCAAAACGACCGTTTTCATGTCATCTACCTATTCCGAACTGATAAACGGAAGCTGGGAAACAGGTAGTACACAAAACACCGGCATTTACGTTTATGACCCTCCCGTAATCACGATTACCATAAACGGCGAAACCGAAACGGGTACAGTCAGTGGCCGCGAGATGACCTTTGTATTCGAAGACGAGGTCATAATATTCACCCAGCAATAATACGCAAACTGAATTTAAAATTAGATATATGAAAAAGATTATTTTATTTGCGGCAATGCTGCTTTTATTTGTCGATTGTAGAACTTATCGGGCGTTTCCTGTATTTTCGCTTGACCGGGTGACGATAAACAACAATGTCCAAACGCAAGCCATCAGTGGAAATACATTTGAAAATGAGCAATTTTCAATTTCAATTTCAGCGAATTATAACTTTCTTAGTCTTATGGTAGACAACAAGACGGCTATGAATCAATACCTAGTTTGGGATGAATCTTCGCTGGTTGATATAAAAGGCGTTTCTCAAAAGATAGTTCCGGGAGGTATCAGAAGAAGGGATGCCGAAAGGTCTACTGTGCCAACCCCGATACCGGAACGCTCAAAAATAAACGTCAGTGTATACCGTTCCGACGAAATCCCCTTCCTGCCAAAAACAGGCCGTAAGGGCAAACTAGTAAATTATTATAATAAGGAAATAGGGAATAAAATGAAACTGCATCTACTGTTTCGGACAAGCGAAGGTGAACGCACCACCTGCGTGTGCGAATTAAAACTTGACAATATAAGACCAAGATAGCAGACAATATAAATTTCGTGAATTAACAAAAAAACATTTACTATAGAGGCTGTTGGACAGCCTAATTCGAGAAGTATGATAGGAGATTATACACTTTGCCGGTGGATAGAAACAAGCTATTATATTGCGTTATTTTTTGACGAAAATATGATTTGTCTGGGTATAAGCAATGAAACTAAAGCGTAATTCTATCCTTGACTGAAATTTTGATTAAATCATTGATTTAAAATTATATATATATGAAAAAGACTATTTTATTGTCAGCAATACTTTCCATAGTGCTTGCAGGGTGCAACAATGTCGAAAACTCAAACCGTTCATCATTGAGAGCAGAATGTGACTCATTGAAAATAAAGATTGAATCTTTACGAGACTCAATATCTATTTTGAGGTTTTCGCCCTCCGATAGACTTTATCAAATAAACACATTAATTTCCGAAGACAGATTTGATGAAGCAAGGAAGCAAATAATTGAACTGAAAGAGTTGTTTCCCTTATCTAATGAAGCGATAAAAAGCGATGACTTAAACAATGTGATAACAAAAAAAGAAGAACAAAACAGAGCGGAAAATGCAAGGATAAAAGCTTTAGGATATAAAGTATTTCATGATAATACTACTGCAAATATAGGAGATGTTTCATTTGTTATGTCTGGGTTTACTTTTGGCAAAAAGTATACATTCGATTATTGTAGTGACGTAGGCGAATATTCATATATGACAGCGGATAAGGATAATGTATATTTATTAGCCTCTTTATCCCTTTCCACTAAAGAAAAATATGCAAGTGTGCCAAACTTTAATTTATATATTATTGAAGATGGTAATTTGAAGAAAATTTCGTATGTTACAGACGAGTATGCCTCATGGTCAAGCTATGGCGCTAAAATTGGTAATTACGATGATGACAGTCACGATTTTTCAAAAGTAAACACTGTTAAATATAAAATAGCAGCGGAAATCAGTATCGAGCAATCCAAACAGCCATTATTATTACTTGTCAAAAAGGAAGGTAATGAAGTAGGTGAAAGTTTGAGTATCGAAGATATAAAAAATGATTATATTGTTGTTAAAATATTGAATAGGGGTAAATTGTAATTACGAATGATTTGAATTTGAATATGTTCTGGATTATATTGCTTATTCTCATACTTATACTTATTTTTGGATGGTGGGCTATCCCCATCATTATAATAGTTGTAACAGTAACCATCCTTGCTACCCCCAAAAGACGTGGGACGGAAACTAAAAACCAACCCTATATTCATTCGGTGCCGGATAAATCCACATCCGAAAATAACGCTCGACGTTTTCGCTCAATCAAAGATGTCCCAAACATTACAAATACTACTCCACATAAAAAACCGAAGAATCCACAAAAACCGAAGAATCCACATCCCTCAGCGAATACCGTTATAACCACTCTTCCGCTCAAAAATGAACCATCTATTATAGACGTTACGCCAGTCAAAGAACCGGAAAATTCATATCCTCCAAAGAAACAAACCTTCGACGTCCCTTATTGGGCGCATCAATATGTGTACTCATATTCGGAAATAAATAACGCCTCGCGTGAACAAAAGGATTTTTATTTTCACTTCAAAAACAGATTCTTAAATGGTGAATGTTTAGACCTAAACGGAAATCTAAATTATGCATTCATCTTATTGTTCGATTTATTGAATTACTACGATAAACATGGAGATATTGCGAAACTGGAAAATCAGTTGAAATTACTTGGACAATACTACCCCAAAACAAAATCGTATGCAAATTCCTTTCTGATTAAGCGGATGGAAAACGCAGGCGATTACGGAAGGGCGGCAAGAATCAGGGAAGAAGTATATGACTTCTGGAAGTTAGGCGTTAAATATAGGGAAATGTTAAACCTGGACTTGAATCAGGTTGAATTACTTAACAGTATCCTTTATTCCCACAATAACTTTAACGCGATAGATTTCTGTATGAAGGAGATTATCAAACTCTACCTTCCACTCGTGGATGAGCTAAAAAATAAATATGTTCAGGAAGGCACAACGCTTGATGCCGAATTTGAATCCGTTGCCACTTTGATTGCCAAACAGAAATACAACTATCCGAAAGACTTAAATACAATAAATAAACACCTCGTAGATGGAGTTGTTTGCGAACTGCATTCTAATATATTCAGATACTGCGAAAACGCCGTCCGCGAGTTTTACGGCCATAAAAGGAAGATAACCATAGATATTGATTACAAAACTAAAACGAAAGAATTATACGAGGCAAAAATATATTCTAAAATAACAGAATTGTTGCCGGATTTAGTCCTGAAAATAACACAGCCCGACGACGCGACAGAAATAGAACTTAATTCTCAAAACACAACCCGATGGAAGACAAAATTTAAGATATTAACAGAAAACTATACCGACAATCCAAAAGAATTTGTAAATGCCGTCATTGCTCTCGGGAAACTCAACGAAAGCAACCCATCCGTAGAGGTTATATTTTTTGAGGCGTCAAAATTTATCGCCAAACACGATAATATTTCTGCGCTATCCCTATACATACATTATTTGTATCACGACCTGGAATCTTCAACATTTGATAACCGGCAACTAACAAAAACAGTGCAGAAAAGTTTATTCAAAAACAATGAACAGGTGCGCGATTTCGAGACAATTGTAAGCAAACTTATCCAAAGCCGGGATTTAGATAAAGCATTAAAGGATGTTTCAAGTATATACGCCCAAAAAAGAAAGAAAATACAATTAAACGCTGATTCGGTCGAGGAGGTACGGCATCAACATTCCGGTACGGTAGAATTGTTGAACGAATACCTGCAAGATGATTATGAAGACGAAAACAACGCAATAAAGACGCGGGAGATAAACAATGACGAAATCGAAATCGAAATAATTCAAAAGGCCATAAATGCCCCCACGTCGCCGTATATTTCTTCTATTCCGTTTTCGCCGGTACACATATCCCTGTTAGCCCTGTTTGCAAAAAACAATCTTTCCGTTTTGCAGTGCGAAATAGAAACCTTTGCCAAATCAAAAGGATTATTCAAAAATCAGATAATCGAAAACGTCAATAGTGTTTGTTACGAGCAGTTGGACGATAATTTGATTGAGGAAGAAGATGATGAATATTATACAATTAACCCGAATTATTATCAAACAATATTAGTAAAATGACAGAAAATATCAAGCCCAAAGAGGCCACGGCCATTATTAATTCCCTGACTGGTGGAGTAGTTCCGAAAATGGGGATCCAGCACATAACCGTTGGACGATCGGACGAAATCAAAGCAGCTTTATCTTCATTGGAAGATGTAAAAAACGGTCACAGTATCGTGAAATTCTGGATTGGAGATTTCGGTTCCGGGAAATCCTTCATGCTTCATCTAATCAACACAATCGCAATGAAGCAACGTTTTGTCGTATCGAATGCCGATTTTACACCGGAAAACCGCCTGTATTCCAATGACGGCAAGGCTGCAGCCCTTTATACGGCAATTATGGACAATGTCGCCATACAAACCAAGCCGGAAGGAAACGCACTGCCCACTTTGCTGGAAAAATGGATTGAGCAGGTTATAGTAAAAACAGCGGAAACAAATAACATATCCCTGACCGAAATCCGCAAAGAGCAATATCTGAATATCATTCAGTCTAACATCATAAAAACCGTCAATGAAATCACCGAGGTAGGCGGATTCGACTTTGCAACCGTGATAATCAAATATTATACCGGCTACATGGACGGCGATGACCGGTTGCGGCGCAGTGCCCTGAAATGGCTAAAAGGCGAATATAGCACAAAAACCGAAGCGCGACAGGATTTAGGCGTAAGAGAAATCATTAATGACCAGAACTATTACGACATGCTCAAAAACTTTTGCAAACTGTTCGTAAGCATCGGGTACGGCGGATTCATGATTAATCTTGATGAAATGATAAATCTCTATAAAATCTCGACATCTGTAATGAGGGAGAAAAATTATGAGAAGATTCTTACTATCTACAACGACTGTCTGCAAGGCAAAATATCCAATTTGTATTTCAATTTCGCAGGCACGAAAGAAACGCTCGAAAATCCGCGTCGCGGCCTTTTCAGCTATGACGCACTAAAAACACGCCTCGAATCCAACAAGTACGAAACAGCGGAAATACGCGATTTCGCCCAGCCGGTTATCCGCCTGTTTCCCCTCAATCACAATGAAATATTTGTACTTTTGCAAAAACTGTCGGAAATATTCAACTACAACTACAAAACGCACATTGACATCTCGAACGCCGAAATACTTCAATTTATGGAAGAAATGTTCAACAAGCCGGGAGCGTCCGAGTTTCTAACCCCCAGAGAAGTCATTCGCGACTTCCTGAATATATTGAATATTATACGTCAAAATCCGGAAGTGGACAAGAATAAACTCTTTCGAGAAATGGAAATTTCAGACGAAAGACCGGACGAAAATCTTTTAGACAGCATCGAAGAACTATGACGGCTTTCAGCCTGCTATCCGAACCCATACGGAAATTTATTCGCGACAAAGGCTGGGAACAGTTACGCCCCATTCAGGAAGCGGCCATTACCCGAATCCTTTCTACGGACGACAACTATATCCTTTCGTCAAAAACAGCGTCCGGAAAAACCGAAGCGGCATTTCTTCCGATACTGTCAAAAGTAAATTTCGATGAGAGCGGCGTACAAGTTCTCTATATCTCCCCGTTGATTGCTCTGATAAATGACCAGTTTCTGCGTATTGAGGAACTTTGTAAATATCTTGATATAACAGTCACAAAATGGCATGGAGAGGCAAATAAAACACTAAAAAATAATCTGATACGAAATCCGAACGGGATAGTGCTGATCACGCCCGAATCCCTGGAAGCAATGTTCGTAAACAAACCATTCTATGTCAAAAGCATATTTTCCAACCTGAAATATATCGTTGTCGATGAGATACATTCATTTCTTGGGACAGACAGGGGAACGCAACTAAAGTCAATTCTGTACCGGATGCGGAGCATCAATTCCAAACCATTTGCCGTGACAGGACTGTCGGCAACCATCGGTAATTATGACGAAGCCAAAAAATTTACCGGAAATGAACTCAAAACAAAAGTGCTGGTTGACAGAACCGTCAAAAAAACAAATGTACTGTTCCGCTATTTCAAAAATGGAGGTGAAGAATTACCCTTAGACCTGTTGAAAGACTTGTATATAGAAACAAAAGACAGTAAAGCGCTCATTTTCCCAAACAGTCGGGGGCGTGCGGAAGAGGTCGCAGTGAAACTCAAAAAGATTTCAAACAGGGTAAAAGGACATTCCAACTACTTTTCTCATCATTCATCAATTGACAGAGAAGTGCGGGAATATGTAGAACATTTCGCAAAAAACAATCACAGAAAAAACTTTTGCATATCCTGTACATCTACTTTGGAATTGGGTATCGACATCGGAACGATTGATAAAGTAATTCAGATTGACGCCACGCATAGTGTTTCCTCGCTTGTACAAAGAGTTGGACGAAGCGGACGGAAAGACGACGAATGCGCCAGCCTGTGCCTTTATGCTACCAACAAATGGGATTTACTCCAGTCCGTCGCGTGCTGGATTCTATACAGGGAAGGATATATTGAATCCGTTGCAATGCGCGAAAAACCTTATGACATTTTAGTGCATCAAGCACTTTCGACAGTAAAAAGCTTTTCGGGAATAAGATTAACGGACTTGGTGGAGCAACTCCATGACAACTGCGCTTTTAATCAAATTGCAATAAACGAAATAGAGCAAATACTTCATCACCTTATAGAAATCGACTTTTTGGAGCAAATACAACATGAAATCATTATTGGCGTCGAAGGGGAGAAGATTGTAAATAGCCGTGACTTTTACAGCGTATTCAAAACAGAAACGGCCTTCAAAGTTATTAATGCCGGCAAAATAATCGGGGAAATTCCTTTTTCCCCTCAAGTTGTAGAAGATGCTAATATCTTGCTTGCCGCAAGAATCTGGAAAATAAAGTATATCGACCTGAAAGCAAAAAAGATTGACGTAATACCCGCAAAAGACGGCAAAAAACCATTCTTTTGCGGTACAGGAACTTCAATTGATTCCAAAATACGGGAAAAGATGCTTGAAATAATCTGTGACAATGCAGACTATGATTTTCTTGACCAGCCCGGATATGATGAAATAGAACAGCTTCGCAGGGATTTCTCCGTTTTTAAGCTTCAAAATGCGCAAATAAACAGGCCGCTGTTGCAAACAGAAAATCATTTGCAATTTTTCTCTTTCGCAGGAACAGGGATAAATCACACTCTGCAACTGCTCTTTGACATCGCCGGCATTGAAAATTCCCCGAATGAAGACAACAGTTCGTTTGATATTGGCGGAATTTCAAAAAAAGAATTTTTATCGAAATGGAACATGCTGTACCAGTATATTTCAGGAATAGATACTCACATTGACCGTTTTCTAAAAAAGAATCCGACGTTGCTGGATTTTTCAAAATACGGATGCTATTTGCCGGAAGAATTACAAACCAGACTGCTAAAAAACAGATATTTTGATATTGAACAAACGGAGTTGTTTGTAAAAACGATTGAGATAGTAACGAATGAGATAGACAATAAGTGAAATAATCCTCATGAAGAATAGAAATCCCAGTACATATACGGTAATCAAAAGGAAAACATACATACTCCTTGACCCGTCAGTCAATGAAAGCATGTGGGATTCCGTAGCCAGCGGAATCATTGTGTTCCTTATCGTATTAAACGTTCTTGCGGTGATACTTGAGACGGTCGAAAGCCTGTATTTGTCGTTCCGTACTCTATTTGACGCTTTCGAGATGTTTTCCATCTCGATATTCTCCGTGGAATACCTGTTGCGGATATGGTCATGTACATGTTCCGAAAAATACGGAACCCCTGTAAAGGGGAGGCTAATGTATATACTCTCCTTCGGTTCGCTGATTGACCTGCTTGCAATTATTCCGTTTTTCTTTCCTTTTTCCACCGACCTTCGGTTTGTACGTATATTTCGCCTGATACGGTTCCTCCGATTCTTTAAACTCGGACGCTATCTGAACGCAACAAAAATCATATCGCATGTATTTAATGCAAAAAAGGAAGAACTCGTTCTGTGTCTAATCATAACCTTTTGCCTGATAGTGGTAGCGTCGAGCATGATGTATTTCGTTGAACACGACAGGCAGCCCGACAAATTTTCAAGTATTCCGGAAACTATGTGGTGGAGTGTAACAACGTTAACGACGGTAGGATATGGAGATGTGTACCCCGTCACTACACTGGGCAGAATATTGACTGCCTGCATATCCATTTTTGGAATTGGCATGTTCGCATTGCCCGCCGGGATCCTGGCGTCCGGTTTTTCGAGCGAATTTCAGAAACTGAACGAAAAGAAGGACACATGCCCTCATTGCGGAAAGAATATTAAAATGTTCAGGAGTGCGGGAAAATAAAATCAATGACCTTTCTGTTTAAACAGTCAACGGGCGACCAGTCCTTTTTGATGTACCTCTCTGTTGTTTTATGCGCCGAAGCATGATTAAGGCAAAACCCGACCAGTTCCGTTGACGCTCCGCATTCATTCTGGGCAATCGTTGCCCACGTATGCCTCAGCCAGTACACGGTAATAACCTGTACTTGCGCTTTCCCGCAAAGGGATTTCAGCCCCGTGTTCACCGCCCTTGCAAAATTGTCCGCGTCGGCGTAACGGTCTCTAAAACTGAATAACCCTTTGCTGCCCTCATATTTTGCAAACAGAGGTAACAACTCTTCCATAACCTTTATTTCCATGTACGCCTTATCCCTCCTTTCTTCTTTTGTTTTTATCCGGTTGTAACAGAGCTTTCCGCCTGTATAAGCACCTTTATTCAGTTCATACAGATCTACCGTGTTTATTCCGGCCAGCCGAATCACCAGCTGCATCACGTCGTATGCCAGTTCCTCGCGGGAAAGGGAAGGCTTTACTTCCGCTATTCGCCTTAACACTTCCGCCTCTACGGAACGCTTATCCGGGACGTCCGCATCCGGGATTTTGACTGTCTTGAACGGTTGATTTTTGATTCTCATGATGTCACGGTCATATTCATTGTATTCCAGGCAGCCGTCGTCAAAGAGTTTGTTAATAATGATGGGATACATGTTTTTAGCCCTCGCCGTATCCGAAAGGCTCTCTATCCATTTTCGCACTGCCCTTGCCGTAATTTCATGAAAAAATATTTTCTCCTTATTCATGAACCTTTTCAGTGAATTGAGCGCACTGGTGTAGTTTGCTGCCGGCTTTTTTCGTCCGGCCGCCTTCATCCTTTTAATGCACGCCTCTGCAAAGTCGGTAAATGAAATGCCTTCGGATTCGGACGTGAGAAACTTTTTTATCTCTCCAACCGTCCAGTTCCGAATATCTACCGTATTCAGTTTATCCACATATCGTTTTATTTGTATGGCGCAGTTGGCAAGTATGGTGTGGTCTGCAATCTCGCCTTTACGTATGCCCGACTTGTGCACGGTCATGGACGTCGGGATGTAGTCCGGACGCGACTTATGACTAATACGGATATAGACGGTGTTATACTCCTTCCTTGTCCGAACAACAGCTTTAAAGGTTGCCATATTCGAGTAATTTATTTGTAATTTTTTCCGCCAAATATAGCAAAATAATTTCGCTATATTTGTCCAAATTGAGCAGTATTTTAAAGGAATAAGGAGGGATTTGAGGTGAAAAAAACGTCTTAAACAATTATGTTTAAGACGTTTATCAATTCGAGCGGTAGACGGGATTCGAACCCGCGACCCTCAGCTTGGGAAGCTAATGCTCTACCGACTGAGCTACTACCGCAAGTAACTTTGTGGGCGCAAATGTACGTATTTCTTTCTTTTTTTTCTACATTTGGCGAAAAAAATTGCATGGAAAAACTTACTGTTGTCAAGGTGGGCGGAAAAGTCGTTGAAGAAGAGCGTCCACTGACTCGTTTGCTGGCTGATTTTGCGGTGATGGAGGGTTACAGAATCCTGGTTCACGGAGGCGGACGGCTGGCGACCCAACTGGCGTCGGCGTTGGGGATTGAAAGTCGGATGGTGGAGGGACGACGCATAACGGATGCGGAAACGTTGAAAGTCGTCACGATGGTCTATGCCGGATGGGTCAACAAAACGATTGTCGCCCGGCTGCAGGCGTTGGACATCAACGCTATCGGACTGACGGGCGTGGATATGAACGTGATTCGCTCCGAGAAACGGCCGGTGGAAACGATTGACTATGGTTTTGTGGGCGACGTGAAAGAGGTAAACGCCGATGCGTTGACCTGGCTTTTGCAACGGGGTATGGTGCCCGTGTTGTCACCGCTGACGCACGACAAGCAGGGGCATCTGTTGAATACCAACGCGGATACGATTGCCGGCGAAACGGCGAAGGCGCTGGCCGCGAAGTTTGACGTGACGTTAATGTATTGTTTTGAAAAGGGCGGCGTCTTGATGAATGAAACCGACGAGCGTAGCGTGATTGCGGAAATGGACAGGCGTCTGTTTCGACAGTACAGGGAACAGGGCATCATCACGGGCGGCATGATTCCGAAACTGGAAAATGCCTTTCAAGCGATTGACGCGGGCGTAAGTCAAGTGATGATCACGAGCGCTTCCGATATTCGGAAAAACAGTGGTACGCATATCCGGTAAAGGCATGATTTCACATTCCCTGTTTTCGCGACTGACTTCGCCCGTCGTCTTTTGGCCGGCTGTCTTTGTAGCTCTGTTCTGGGGACTTCAGCACTACGGGGTGTTCCATTTCTTTTACATCGAACAGGAACAGTTGTTTTTGTTCAGTCGTCCTTATTGGCTTTCCGTGGGAATGCAACCGGGGGGCGTGGCCAGACTACTGGCGGAATACGGGATTCAGTTTTTTGTTCATCCGTATGTGGGTGCGCTGATCATGAGTGCGTTATTCACCTGTATCGGCCTGCTGACGGCGGCTGTTCTCAAGCGGGCGGCGCCTTCCATACCGCTGTACCCGTCGGGGCTTTTACCGGTGGTCATGCTACTTTTTGTGCTTTTCGACACGAATTATTCCTGTTCCGGAACGGTTGCTTATTGCTTGATGTTGGCAGCATTATATCCGTGTTTTTGCATTTCGCAGATACGCTTTCGCGCCGTTTATGCACTGTTCGTATCCGTCATTTTGTGGTGGCTGGCCGGGGCGATTGCCATGCTGTTTGCTGTCTGCATCCTGCTCTGGGAAGTGTTGAACCGTTTGACCCGATCCTGGTATTTCCTTTTCCCGTTGATAAGTGTGACCGCACTGGCTGCGGGGTGTATATATCACTCGCTGGCGGGCGATGCTCGTCTCCTGCTTTTGCCGGACGGTTATTTTAATACCCGTCTTCAACCGGGTATTGTCCTTTATTTTTCATGGGTTTGCCTGCCGGTGCTCCTGTTGTTTGCGTTCGCTTTGCGGAAAACGGGAAACGTGTGGAAGGGGTGGAAAACAGTCGGTTTCCTTTGTCAAATCGGGTTGATAGCCGCCATCATGGGGTATGGAGCGAGAGTCTATTTCCGTCCGAAGGCTGAATTTTTCAAGGAATTAAGCTATTACATGCAGATGAAGCAGTGGGACAGGATCATTGAACGGTGCGGCGGTAACCTGTCGAATTACCTGTACAAATGTTGTTTAAATATTGCGCTGGCCGAGAAAAACGCATTGGCGGAACGGATGTTTGCTTTTGATCAGCAGGGAGACAAAAGTCTTCACCCGTCGTGGAGCCGGACGTCGCATGTGTCGGCGTTGCTGAGTGATCTGTACTTCTCCATGGGACACATAGCCCGCGCGCAGCAGATGGCATTTGAATCGAATGTATGTACTCCGAGTGCGGGCAGCCCGCGGATGGTGCAGCGACTGGTGCAAACGAATCTGATATACGGCGCGTATTCCGTAGCGGAAAAATATATCTCCTTGCTGGAACAGACCTTGTATTACCGGAAATGGGCGCAGGAACAGCGTCGTTTCCTGTGGAATGAGGACGCCATTGCCGCCGACCCCGTATTGGGGTTGAAACGGAAATGTCTTCCGCAAACGGATTGTTTAACCGGAATCAATAATCTGGATATGGAACTGAAACAAATCGCCGGGCAAAATCCGGCGCATCAGGTCACCATGCAATACGTGGGCGCCTTTTATCTGTTGACCGGAGACATGGAGCATTTTAAAGCGTTGGTCGACACGTATGGCGGAACGGATTTACTGCCGGCATTGCCGAAATCGTACCAGGAGGCCGTGATTATCCTGTCGGAACAGTATCCGGCTTACCTGGAAACGTTACCGGTTGAAGCGTCGACGCTCCGGCGTTACCGGCAGTTCCGGCAACTCGTGCTGGCCAACAAAAACCGTCCGGCTCAGTTGCCCGCATTGCTGAAACCGGAATTTGGCGAGACGTACTGGTATTATTACCTGTTCAAATTATCAAAATGAAAGAGACAACGCATATGATGACGAAAAAAAGTATACATGCCTGCTTCCTCCTCCTGCTGGCTGCATGGGGGATGGCATCCTGTTCCGGGTTGCCGCCGGCCGGCCGGACGCTGGAGAGGAAACCGCCCGTATTTCCGGATTATACGGATGTGACGATTCCGTATAATATTGCTCCGCTTCATTTCAAACTGGTTGATTCGTGCGATTACGAACAGGCGTATGCCACGTTCGAAGCGGAAGGCAAGCAGACAGTGAAGGTAAAGGCCCAAAACGGGCAATTTGCCGTTTCGCGCACGGCATGGAAAAAGCTGATGGACGGTGCGGCCGGTCAGACCCTTCGCGTGACGGTGACGGTCAGGACAAACGGCGAATGGGTTGCCTATGCGCCTTTCCACTGGCCGGTAGCACAGGAACCGGCAGATCCTTACATCGTCTACCGCCTGATTGAACCCGGTTATGAAGTCTGGAATGAAATGGGTATCTACCAGCGTCATCTGGAAAACTTCCGGGAAAGCGCCATCGTGACCAACCGGCAGACGCAATTTAACTGCATGAACTGTCATTCCTTCTGCATGCAACATCCGGAAAAAATGTTATTTCACATGCGCGAGGGCTTTCCCTGTACGGTGCTGATAGACGGCGACCGAATGGAAAAGCTGAATACCAAAACGGATCAAACCCTCTCGGCGCTGGTCTATCCCTCCTGGCATCCGTCCGGCAGGTACGTGGCTTTCTCGGTGAACAACACGAAACAAACGTTCCACACGACCAGCCGGAACCGCATCGAGGTATTTGACCTTGCCTCGGACGTGGTCGTCTATGATGTGGAAAAACATGAAATCATCACTGTGCCGGAACTGTCTTCTCCGGAAGCTTTCGAAACGTTCCCCGCCTTTTCGCCGGACGGACGCACGCTGTTTTTCTGTTCGTCCGACACGTTCGGGATGCCGGAAGAATATGCAAGCGTGAAATATAGCCTGTGCTCCATTCCGTTCGATCCGGAACGACGCGGGTTCGGCACGCAAGTAGACACGCTTTTTCATGCCGGAAGACATCAGAAGAGCGTTTCTTTCCCGCGCGTTTCGCCCGACGGGAAGTTCCTGATGTTTACGCTGGCCGGTTACGGTACTTTCTCAATATGGCACCGGGACGCCGATCTCTACCTGCTGAACCTAAGCGACGGGAGCGTCAACCCATTGGATGCGTTGAACAGCGACGAAGTCGAAAGTTATCATTCCTGGAGCAGCAACAGCCGCTGGGTTGTTTTCAGCAGTCGCCGCATGGACGGACTCTATACACGTCCGTACCTGGCTCATATAAACGCGGATGGCGTAGCCTCGAAGCCATTCCTGCTTCCGCAAAAAGACGTCGATTTCTATCGTTATTTCATGAAATCCTGCAATATTCCCGAATTTGTCACCGGAAAAGTGAGGACACGGGGATTTGTCGTCAGCCGGAAAGTGAGAAATGACAAGGGAATAGATGTGACATTCGCCGGAACAGGCCGAAGTGACCGCATACCCGATTGAAATGCTTACCAGTTAGAATCAAACTTATCTCAGAAGGGAGGATACTAAGGAGCTGTCTGAAAATAAACCACCCATTTACGGGTCTGTTTTTCACCATACTTCCTCCTGAAAATGCTTACATACCCCGGTATGCGCGCATTTTCAGTCGTTGGATGGCAAAAA
>JAITBC010000054.1 GCA_031283785.1 Tannerella sp.
TGCGACGACGGCATAACGCTCATCGGCGACTCCGTTACGAAATTAACCAATGACTGCATCAAACGCAGCCTGCCCGTAGCGCCTAACATTGTGGGTAACAACATAGAATTTGCATACGCCATGGCGCTGCCCCCAAGTCTTGGCAAACTGCAGTATGCCCAAGTCGTCGCTTCGATACCGGGAGGCGAGGGTACTCGTTTCGACCCCAATTCATACTATACCAACAATGCGGGACTGGACATACCCGTACCGGTTACTTCCGAAAGCGTTCCTGACGGCGCTGTCACCTCTGTGACGTTTACAGCCGATACGTGCGCCTCGACGCTTCGCTACTATTATTATATTCCCGAAGAAGCGCGAGGCAAAGAAGTCAGTTTCACGTTCTCGGTCAAGGCAAGCAACGGGCAGACTGCCGAATATAAAATGGGGCCATACAAGATATCGACGATGGATATGACGCTCAACAAAATTCTCTCGCACGGTAACGCCTGCTACATCTCATTTCATAGCGACAGCGAAGCTGTGACGGTCTACACTGCGGCAGATATTGCGGCAAACAGTTCCCTGGCATCACAAACAGATCTGGTATATACCTACAACAGCAATGCTGATCTTACGCACTGCTTCTTTGCTGCCGATGCATCTGTGGAACTCCATCCCGGGGTGACGTTTCCCCCCGGTTTTGCAAGTAATACAAAAATCATCAAGGTTTACGGCTTGCGCGACCGCCAGTTGTCCGACCTCAACAGCAGCCTCCATATCGACGATCTCGACTTCCGGGAAATAAGTTTCAATACATACTATTCAAATGCCCTGAAACTTGTTACCGAAGGCGGGATGTGGATTGAAACGGCCGACGGACAGTATCGTGCCTTTGTTTATATAAACGCTACCGCCGCCAATACTGCAACGATTAGTGTCAAGAGATACAGGATGTAGCGCTTTACAGACAATACCATGAAATACAAACGAACGGTAATACTGGCGTGTTCCATTATCTTTACAAATGCCGCCGCGCAGGATAAACATCCTCATATCGTAATTAATAACGATCGTAAAGAGGAAATCATTCGTAAGATAGAAGAATATCAATGGGCAAAAGACATCTTCGACGGCGTAAGAAACGAGATAGACACTTTCGTAACGATACATCAGACCGATCCCGAATGGATATTGAGCCGTTACTTGATGAATCGCGCCGAAGGACGGCGTTATACCTGCTTTATTTCCGATAAAGAAGGCAATGAACTGGTTGGATACGGGGGCGATGCTCCCGTTCCCACCATTCGCGTCGCATCTCATAAACGCAAGCCGGTTACTCCCCGGTTCGGGTCTTACAGGATGCCGGAAATACAGGAACTTATCCCTTATGATACGTCGATGACGATGGTTTTACAGAACGGAAATACTATGGAATATGAGCGTATTGACCCCAAATCGATGGTAGGAAACATAAACAGCCGGTTCAACGAGTTGACATTCAAGGCAAGCGTGATATACTGGCTTACAGGCGATGAACGATATGCGCGGTTCGCTGCCGATTTACTCGACCAGTGGGTTAAAGGCGCTTATTATCAGCAACCGATTGAAGGACCCGGACGTACGGGGTTCATCAATATCCAGACTTTGGGAGACGAAGCCTCAAAGGATATGATTTTTGCATACGATTTCCTGCAACCGTACATGAAAGCCAAATCTTATGACCTTTCATTCTATGAAGCGGTTTTCGAAAAGATTGCCCGTACTCTGGCATATCGCGGCTACACCGGGAATAACTGGTATGCCGCCGAAAGTTCGACGCTGGTAGCGGCTGCGCTTGCGCTCGACAACAGGCAAAAAAGAGACTGTTTCCTCCAATATTTCCTTTCGAAAGATACCGTAAATAACGGTATCGGGCAAATAGCCCTCCCCACGACGGTAAATGATTGGTTAACCGCTGACGGTCACTGGCGGGAACCCGGCGGATACCATAATTATCCGGTATCGAAATTGCTGGAATCGGCTTTATTGCTCGAAAACAACGGTTTTGATGTGTTCCGGCGTTTCCCTCAACTCTTCAAGGCTTCCTTTGCTATGACTCATTATTCTTTCCCTGACCTGACGGCTGCCGCTTTCGGCGATACAGGCAGGCCGCGGCAAAGCACCGAATGTCTGGAAACTGGACTGTTGATGGCTAAGAAATACCAAATGCCCATATATGAAGAAATGATGAGTATAATGCAGTTACTGCTCGCTAACGGTTACGACCGTTCGAAAAACGGTATTATGGCATTATTGAATTATTTGCCTGAAGTAAAAGCAGTCCGTACAAAGCCATTCCGGTGGAATCGCAGTGAAACGCTTGATTTCGCCGAAGCTTATTATCAACGCAACGGCATGGATGCCGAAAACGGGATGATGTACGTCGTTCACGGTGCATCCTATAATCATAACCACGCCAACGGCATGTCGATGGAACTATACGGCAAAGGCTGCGTCACCGGAGCGGATCCGGGCAACGGCCCCAATTACGAACATCCGATGCACGTCAATTACTATGCCGTATGGGCGGCGCATAATACGGTGGTAGCAGCCGGCGCTTCATCATCAATTCCACGTGTGATGGGTGGTGGAGGAACAAAAAATATCGGCAAAATCAACCTGATTGCAATCGAACCTGCACCTAAAACCAAAGCGCTTTCGGAAAATTTTTCGTTTACCGATACAAAATATTTTGAGGCTTCAACGAAAACAAACCAGCAGCGGACAATGGCTTTGATACGCACTTCCGACACTACGGGCTATTATCTTGACATTTTTCGTTCGGACAATCATGTTTCAAACGATTATCTGTATCATAATACGGGCGATTACGTTGCGTTATTCAATGAAAAAGGCGAGCCTGTCGCAACGAATAAAACCGTTTATCCCATCATCGGCGACGACATTCCCGGATTGCGTTTCCTCGAAGAAGCGCAAACGACCGGTTTATACAAACGAACATTAAAGGCTCATTTCTTTTCATCCGCCGACCCTGACGGAGCACAGTCGATGGATGTATGGATACCGGCCTCCGAAAATAAATCTTTTTATACAGCCATGGCGCCCGTTACAAAAACAGCCTCTCCCCCGTATAATCATTTGCCTGCGCCCGTCCTGACAATTCGTACAGAAGGCGGCACAAACGCATGGAATGACCCGTTTATTGCAATATTCGAGCCTTACAGTGGCGATAACGGCGGTACGATAACCGGAATATCGCGCAAAATTTCAGACGCCTCCGGCAGCGGCGATGGTGACGGTGACAGCGATTTCGGCAGCGACGGCACGTGCGTCACCGTCGAAGTCGAACGAGGCGACTGCAAAGAAATCATTTTCCATTCTATTAATGATAACGATAGCTTCACCGGCAACCATTCCGGCTTCACGGGCAGATTCGGCATCATCTCCCTGTCGGACGGAAAACTGAAATCCATGTACATCGGAAAAGGCCGTATGATACGGCACGGAAACATCAAAATAGAATCTCCCGACGGGGCGGCGGACGGCGGAGGCATTTCGGCATGTATCACGTTGCGTGATAAAGCGATATCGGTAAATTCCTCCTCCTCTGCGGCAAAACTGATTTTCAGGGGTCGTTCCTACGACCTGAAAGAAGGAATAAACGAAATAGCGTTCTGATTCTTTTTCAGAGGTCGCTCACGCTATTTTTCAGAGTGATGTTCCTTCACAAACATCCGTGCAGCCTTTTTCAGGTCGTCGCGAGCAACATTTTTTGCCATCACACCGGCTCTGCCGCGGTTCGGGTCCGTCGCTTTGGTATAAGCGGCCTCCAATGTCGCAATCATCAGGAGTAATACAATTCATTATATAGCCATTCTTTTTTTCGATTGCAAAAAAAAATGATGCCCGGGTAATATAGATGAGGGAAAAGGAAGGAGGAATACCGTCGGAACTGTCGAGTTACAGCGATGTCATATTTAATGGGATTTCTTTTGTGAATGATGAATTTAGGTTAAATCTTTTTTTGAGGTGCTATGAAAAATATCCAGCCCATTCAATAGAG
>JAITBC010000080.1 GCA_031283785.1 Tannerella sp.
ACTCAAAGTGATGGATCCCGAAACTGATCAAGCCGGAGCCAATTATTATCCGCAGATGAAAATATTTAATACCGGAATAAGTCTTACCTTCTAAAAAGTATATAAAAATGAAAAAAAAATTATTTATCAGCATATTGCTTATCCTATTTGTCTTCTGTGGCTGTAATGATGATTTTCTGGACAGGAAACCATTGGATAAGATCTCGGAAGAGGACGTTTTCAATAATGATGATCTTCTTACAACTTATGTGAATGCCTGCTATCATACGATTCCGGGTGGATATGATTTTGTTATGCTTTCTTCAATGACAGATGAGACACATAACCGTCACGGATATGCCCCAAATTCTTTCAGGCAGGGAGGATTAACTCCTGATAATGTCACAGATAACAACTGGGGATGGTTTAATTCATTTAATTATTGGAGCAGCGCGTATGAATATATCCGGAATATCAATGTTTTTTTTAGCAAAATAGAGTCCGGAAGCATCTCTGAAAACCTTAAAAAAAGATTATCCGGTGAGATGAAGTTTCTCAGGGCATACACTTATGCAAGCCTTATTTGGAGATTTGGCGATGTACCCATCATCACGCATGTTTATTCTCTGAGCGAACCGGATTATTCACTTGGGCGAAATTCGTACGATGAGTGTGTCGAATATATTCTCAAAGAGTTGGAAGATGCGATCAGTCTTTTGCCTGATAAAAGAGAGGGCGACGACTTGGGACGTGCATCAGCAGATGCTTGTAAAGCCCTTCGCTCCAGAGTATATTTGTATTGGGCGAGTCCGTTAGTCAATACAGGTAATGACAATACCAGGTGGGAAAAGGTCAGGGATGCAAGTAAAGAGGTAATGGAATTGACCGGTTATTCCCTTTCCGAAAGTTACGACGATATTGTCCTGAAAGCGACAGACAACAAGGAAGTTATATTTTTGCGTTTGTATACGAAAGCGAATGGGCATAGTATGATGTCAACCAATACGGCTAACGGCTACGGAGGTAATGGAGGTAATTGTCCGTTACAGAATCTTGTGAATGATTATGAAATGAAAGCGACCGGTCTCAAACCATTGGACGCCGGATCCGGATATGACCCGGCAGATCCTTATACAGGACGTGATCCGAGGTTTTATTATACGGTACTTTACAATGGCGCCGAATTTAAAGGCCGTGCCATTGAAGTTTTCACTCCAAACGGAAAAGATTCGGAACAAGGTGACGGAGGCTGGAACTGCAGTCAAACGGGGTATTATATGCGTAAATTTCTGGATGAGAACCAGTTGTTAAGTGAAGCCAGTACCATGCCGTATGTTTATTTCAGGTTAAGCGAATTCTACCTCAATTATGCGGAAGCGCAGTATCATCTGGGGAATGAAGCGGAGTGCCGATGGGCTCTTAACCGGATACGCGGACGTAAGGATGTGGAAATGCCTGAAATTTCAAGTGTCGTTTCCGGACAGGAACTTCTCAATAAAGTATATCAGGAACGAAGAATAGAACTGGCGCTGGAGGGACATCGGTATTTTGACTTGCGCAGATGGAAGCTCGCCACTACGTATGATGGTGCGGATGCGATGGGGGTTACAGTCGTGAAGACAGGCGACAATACGTTTACGTATGATTTTAACAGATTAGTATTGAGAACTGATTTCAAAGAATCGTATTATTGGTTGCCTATTCCGCGAACAGAGATTGTTAAGAGTAAAAATGCACTCAAACAAAATCCGGGATATGATTAATATTTGTGAGATCCGGCCTTGAACCGGGGCCGGGTCTTATAACTATGTTTATCAGCCAAGCCGTACTGAATTATTCTCAGGATTCTTTGCAGAAGGGTTATGTATATTTTACTATAGCCTGATAAAAGAATTTTATAAATCAACTTAAAACTTTTTATATGACACATAAATTTGCATTAACATTAATGTTTAGCTCGCTCTTTGTTTTATTTTTGTATGGACAAAGCACTGAAGAACTTTTCAAGTCGCCACCGGCAAGTGCAAAGCCACATACCATGTGGAACTGGTTGAACGGCAATGTTTCTAAAGAGGGGATAACCAAAGACTTAGAAACGATGAAAGACGTCGGAATCGGAGGATTCCAAATCTTTTGCGGCGGTTTCGATGTGGGTACCGGCTTTGATTTGGAAAGTGGTCCCGTTGTTTTTAATCAGCCCATATTTTTCGACCATATAGGATGGGCTATTTCCGAGTCGGAAAGACTTGGGCTTGGAGTTGATTTGAACAATGCAGGCGGTTGGTCGTGTACAGGAGGTCCGTGGGTTACCCCCGAAATGTCAATGAAAGTCGTAACCTGGAGCGAAACTATCGTAAAAGGCGGAAAAAATATCATGGTAAAAACAGATGTGCCCAAAGTTGTCAGGGACAAAGACACTTACTATTATGAAGATATTGCCGTTGTAGCTTTTCCGACCTCCAAAAATCAAGAATATAAATTTGAACAATGGAAAGATAAGTCATTACATAATGTACACATACGTTCCGAGAATTTCGGACATAAACCCGGTATTGCCCCAGCCGATGCCGTGATTTCATCAAAGACAATAAAAGTAATTAAGGAAAAACCCAACTCGGAAGGAAATATTAAATTAACTTTGCCTGCTGGCGAATGGACTATTATGCGAGTAGGGTATACTTCGACATGGTCTGAGGTGAGGCCTACTCCGCGAAGCGAATACGGTTTGGAAATAGATAAACTCAGTCGTAAGGCTGTTGATTTACACTGGAACTCTTATTTGACAAAATTGATCTCGGCAGCAAAAGGAAGTAAAGCATTTAAAGCGTTACATATCGATAGTTATGAAGTCGGCATGCAAAACTGGACAGAAGGATTTGATATTGAATTTAGGAAAAGACGTAGCTACGATTTGATAGCCTATCTCCCTTGTATGGCAGGCTATATTGTTGATGATGTGATGACTACCGAACGCGTATTGTGGGATATGAGAACAACGGTAGCAGAGCTGATGCACGAGAATTTTTACGAATATTTTGCTGAGAAATGTCATGAAAACGGATTAAAACTGTCGATAGAGCCTTTCGGAAGCGGATCATTAGATGCTCCGGCCACTGCGTTATAGGCCGATATTCCAATGACTGAATTCTGGCAATTTGAATTACCCCGTAATTTATGGAATTGGACAGCGCAAGTGGTCACCGGCGCTGCTCATCTATCGGGTAACAGGATTGCCGGCGCTGAGGCGCTTACGGAATTAACCGGTAACTTTTTGACACATCCGTACGTAATGAAACAAGTGGGTGACTGGGCATTTTCAAGAGG
>JAITBC010000130.1 GCA_031283785.1 Tannerella sp.
ATGTATACAATAAATCGCGTATAAGCGATGAAAGTGAATAGACGCCCGTTATCTCTCCGTTTATTATGTCGGATAAGATATGCATACTTCTGTATGGATGCTCGTCCGACGATGTTTCAATACGCAGGCTGTTAAGGAGAAAACTGTCTTTCGACGTGTTGAAGGATAAATTTTCCAGTTCTATATATCCTTCGAAATCGTCAGGGTTGTTGCCCGTAAAATTGGCGTTGATACCGAGCGCGATATCAGGATTTTCATATTTGTCGGTAATATGCAGTTTGTCGGGATGAAAATCCCGAATATTCGCAATAAGGTCAAAAACGGATTTTTCATTTTCGTTCCTGAACAGCCCTTGAAGCTCAATTTTACCGTTAGGGTCGTTCATCTGCACTGATCCTTTATATTCGTTATCTTTATATGTCCCTGACAGATAGATGTTTTCATAATTATATCCGTTATATTCGAATTCATTTACCTGCGCTTTTACGGAGCCTGAAATTTCTTGATGAACAGGCTTTATGATATCTATTTCGGCATTAAAACGGGCTTTGCCGTATGGTGTCACGTTTTCGAAAAGATTGTTCAGCATTAATTCCGAGGATGCGATATTTCCCTTCAGATACATCGTTGCGCCCGGTTTGTTGCCGATAAGCATGTCTATATGTACTGAGCCGATTGACGATGAGAGGTTGCCGAATGTAACCAGATGATTGATGAACCCGGAAATTTCACCCGTAAATTCCAGTACATCCGGTTTCGTCACCGCTTTGGGCAGGATGATGTTGCTGTTGAATGTATTAATTATTTTTTGTAATCCTTCGGTTGTGACATGCAGATTCTTTACCTGTCCCAACATGTAGAGTTCATCATCCCGGTCGATTAACCCGTTCAAACTCATATTTCCGGAGAATGACATACCGGCGCCGACGTATTGCAGTTCTATTTTATTTAACGAAATATCGTTTATTGAACCTGAAATGCAGGCCGAGAAATCGATAATATCCGGGAAGTCTTTCAGGAAAGGCAGGAAAGGAGCAAAGTCTTCAGGGGATATTTTCGAAGGAGATATATCAACGGTTACGGGAGATTTGTCGAGTAAGGCCGGCAAACTGTCGACGTCGGATATGCCGATACCTGCCGACGGTATTGAGATAAAAGAGTGGGGGAGAATGGCCGTGAAGTCGTTTATGTATGCTGTATCTTTGCCGATTGCGATATTGGCGGAGAGTCTGTCGACGTTCAATCCGGATTTCTCGTCGAAACTTAATTTGTGGATATGTGCGCCGATACTGTCATTGCTGAAATAATCAAGTGACAGCTTCCCGCTGATGTTGTTGATATGGATATGGTTTGGGTCGAAGTGTTGTTTCGTGCTGTCCTTATTCGATATGTCGTATGTGATATTGCTGCGCCTGATATGAATGGAATGAATTTGCAGTTCGATATTACCGTCGCTCTCCGGGGTGTTTTTCGACAATGCGTCGATTATGAACTGTATGTTTGTATCGCTGTCGGGCGTTTCTTTTTTTATATGGCATGAAATACCGAACAGCCGTACGGTTGTCAATATCCATTTGTTCTGAAATATCGGTAGAAGTTTGAATCCGGCAGTGATATTGCCTGCTTCCAGAATGGGTTCTCCATTTTTATCGTCAAGGCGGACATCTTTTAACACGAGGCGGTTGATCCAGTTAACATCGACTTCGCCTATTTTCACCTGCGTGTCAAGCCGTTTTGACAATTCGTTTTCGGCAACATCCGTCAAATATCGTCGAACAAAAGGTAAATTCAACGCTATAACAGGAAAGGCATAACCTGTAAAAAACAGGATTGACGCCGCGATTATTATATATTTTAATCCTCTGATCTCTCGTACTCGTTATAAAATCACGGGCAAAAATACATAAAAAATTCATTGTTGCCTGCTAAAACCGGGAAAAAGGGCTAAATCTTTTTTTGATGTCGGTACGAATATACATGAAATTTTCAAATTGCACATACAGACGAATAAATATGTCCGGCAAAATTCAGGGCAGAAAAATAACGGATACCGGAGCTTATTCCGGATTTGGTTGTGCGTGTCCGATACCCTGTTGATAGAGCGACAAGCCGTCGTTATCGAACGGTCATCCTTTTTCTGCCGTGAAAAAACTTTTTTTCGTCCGTATGCACTTTGAAATTCGGAATTTTCATCTAAATTTGCCGAAAATCGAATAAATATTGTGTTTCATGAAAAACAAGTATCATCTTTTAGCGTTTTTGCTTTGTGTTTTCGGTCTTAATGCACAAGAGAGCGGCGATCTTTTGTTGACCGATACCGTCACCGGTTATTTTATAGAGCAGCTCGGTCGTTATCCGCAGGAAAAACTCTACCTTCATACGGATAAACCATATTATATTTCGGGTGAAAAAATTTGGTTCAGGGCGCATAAAGTAGATGCTTTGCTGCACAGTCAAACCAATACCGGCCGGTATGTGTATGCGGAATTGATTGACCCGCTTGATTCGGTAGTGTGCCGTGTTAAGATACATCCCGACAGTCTTGCTCTTTTCCATGGATATATGCCGTTGGACGAAGGACTGCCGGAAGGTAATTACACCCTTAGAGCTTTTACGCGGTATATGGAAAATCAGGGAGAAGATTATTTTTTCAGGAAAACGATTCCTGTTTTCGATCCTCTATCGCTCCGGTTCGATACGCATACCTCGTTTTCATTTGACGGTGATGACACAAAGGCTTCTTTCCGCTTTGTCGATAAACAGTCAGGACACAGTTTTGAGCCGGAGAACCTTACTGTCAGGCGGAATTATGATGCGGGAAAAAAAACGACTTTCGACGACGACACAACTGCTTCCGTTACATTCGGGAGCTTGAAAAAAGAAAAATCCGGAGTGATGACATTGAATCTTCTGTATGAAGGGAAAAAATATACAAAATATATCCGGATGCCGTCGCCGGAGAATGATTTTGATGTGTCGTTCATGCCGGAAGGGGGGTATTTGTTAGCCGGGGCAAACAATGCGATTGCATTTAAAGCAATTAAATCCAATGGATTATCGGAAGATATCGACTGTACGGTCGTAGACAGTGAAGGACAGATCATCAAAACGGTTAAATCGCTTCATTTGGGGATGGGAGTTTTTGATTTGTATCCTGAACAGGGGAAAAAATATTTTGTAGAATGTACAGGCAGTAATAACATTACCAGGCGTTTTGAACTGCCCCGTGCCGAGGCCGCTCATTGCGGACTGAAAGTAAAACGGATTCGGAATAAAGTCTTTGCAGTCGTGAATAAGGCAAGCGACTACAAGTCGCAAACCGAATTATACCTGCTGGTTCACATTCGTGGCGGCGTGCTGTATAATGAGAAATGGAATCCGGAGAGAGAATTTATCGTCTTCGAAGATCCGTTTTTTCCTTCCGGTGTCAGCCAGTTTGTTCTTTACAATGCAGATAAGCAGGTAATAAGCGAACGGCTGATTTTCAATTATTCCGACAGCGAAATAGCCCGGTTGGACTTTTCGACCGACAGGGAGAATTACGCGGCAAAGCAACAAATTGTTTCAACCGTTAAAATTACGGATGTTAATGACGTTCCTCTTGCAGGAAATTTCTCGGTATCCGTCACGGATGATAAAGATGTAATACCCGACAGTTGCAGCAATATTATATCTTCGTTTCTGTTGACGTCCGAACTTGCAGGATATATAGAGAATCCGTCATACTATCTGAAGCAGGACGACAGGGAGGCCGTCGTCGCGTTGGATTTGTTAATGATGACACAGGGATGGCGGCGTTATGCCGTGCCGGAGATCATCCGGGGCGAACTGTCGACGCCTGCAATCCCCGTTGAAGGAAGCCAGGTAATAGCAGGAAAAGCCGATGGCATGTTTACTTCCGTCAAAGATGGATACATCTCTGTCCTGGCGATGAAAGACTCGGCTATAAACGCACATGTGGTACAAACCGATAATAAGGGACGTTTTGAACTGGACGGCATAGATTATCCCGACAGTACGCGCTTCATCATACAGGCGGTGACAAAAAAAGGCGGAAAGCATGTCTTCCTCGAAGTCGATGAACCGCGACCTTTCCCGGAGGCGAAAAGCATTATCCTTTTGCGGGACATGCTTTCCGGGAACGTTCCCGACAGTTATATTGCGAAAGCAGACGAAAAATATTTGTCCGAGAACGGGATGAGGATCGTTAACCTGGCGGAGGTGGAAGTGACGGCCAAAAGAAAAGCGCCAACACAGTCAGCCTATTATTCGGAAGTAACGTCGAGCCGGGTCATTACGGCCGACGATATCGAAAAATCGCACTATACGAGCATGAAAATATTGCTCATGCAAATACCCGGCATCATGATAACGGGCGATGCGATCTCCGTCCGTGGCGGAGGCGCTCCGTTAGTAGTCATAGATGACCTCCCGGATGAAAATTTCGATATAATGTCGCTGGAAGTATCCGATATCGGCGATATTTTCCTGATTAAAGACGCCTCGGCCGGCGCAATGTTCGGCCCGAAAGCCATAAACGGTGCGCTTGTCATATCCACTAAACAGGGATTTATACAGAGACGTGCTAAAAGTCATAACATCAGTAATTTTATAGAGCTTTTAGGTTTTCAGATGCCGTTGGAATTTTATTCTCCCAAATATGACGTCAGCCAAAAATACACAACTGCCGATTTACGCTCTACTGTCTACTGGAAGCCAAACGTAAGGACGCCACAGACAGGCGAAGCCTCTTTTGATTTTTATTCCGCAGATGCGGAAACAACTTATTCGGTAGTGATTGAAGGCGTTTCCGATCAGGGGCATCTGATTTATAAGAAAGCAAAAATACGGCGAACGGGAAAAAGATAAACGGGCGGTGTGGCTTGTCCTGCAGCGATGCCGCCGGACGATCGTCGACGGTGTGACTTTGTCGTGCAGAAAGTTTCATTGCACCGGAATAAATTCCAGCGACCATGACGCCGCCTTATCCTTTGCACTGCAAAAAACGACAAGCCCCGTGCCGGCCTGATTTACAAACAAATATTTTCCTTCCACATCATATTCCATATTTAAATAATTCTTAAAAGAAAACGGGTCGTGCGGTTTGATTCCGAATATTTCAGTATCTTTCTTCTATAAATTTTTACCGGACATTTTTATTCGTATGTATGTAATCTGAAAATTTCATGTATCTTTGCTCGCAAACAAATGAGAATGTTAACATAAGAATTAGAGAATTGTATGTTATAATGCCATATATAAAACAAAAATCAAACGGAATAAACCATGTTACGTAATTTTATTTATATCGGACTGACGTTCGAATCCGAACTGCTGAATGTCCACGAAAGTAAACCCTCTGCAATCGAAACGGCTAACCGCGCGGCCGATACGAAAGCCGGACACGGCCTGAATTCGTTACGAAGGCCCGAACGTCCCCGGGCAGATAGTCCCGGCCGACAAACTGTTCCGGTAATCATTTAAAGAAATCACGATAAAAATAATACGACAAAATGAAAACAACGATTGTTACTGCATCCGAACGCCTGACAGCGATTGATGTCCTGCGAGGTTTTGACATGTTTTTCCTTGTAGGCGCCGGCGATGTCCTGTGCCGTTTTTTAGAAGCGTTTCATTCCGATTCCGTGAGCGGTATTCTGCATCAGCTCGATCATGCGGAATGGACGGGATTCACGGCCTGGGACATCATCATGCCTCTCTTCCTCTTTACTTCCGGGCTTTCCATGCCTTTCTCCTTTTCCAAATTCCTGAAACAGGAGGGACATACGAAAATCGGACTGTACCTCAAGATTCTGAGACGTTTCCTGCTGCTCTTCCTGCTGGGATGGATAGCGCAGGGACGCCTGCTCGACCTGAGCCCGGATACGTTCCACGTCTATTGCAACACACTCCATGCCATTGCGTTCGGTTACCTGATTACCGCCCTGATCGTCCTGAATCTGCATGATATCAAGGCGCAGGTTGGCGTCGGCATCGGGTTGCTGCTGGTCTACTGGGTATGCCTGACGTTTATTCCCGTACCGGGTTTCGGCGCCGGCGTATTCACGCCCGACGGCAATGTGGCGATTCACATCGATCACGCGATCTTCGGGCGTTTCGACGACGGAACGCAATATACATGGATGCTGACCAGCCTGGCTTTCGGCGCTACGGTTATCTCCGGATATTTTGCCGGACGCCTGCTGAAAACGTCAGTGCTGCCGAAACGTAAAGTGATCCGGCTGGTGCTGATCGGTGTCGCCCTGATTACAGGCGGACTTCTGTGGGAATTGCAGATGCCGGTTATTAAAAAAATCTGGTCGCCATCGATGGTGTTGTTGAGCAGCGGTATATGCTACTTGCTGCTGGCGCTCTCGTCCCTGCTGACCGACATGCTGCGACTGGACGGATGGTGGGTCACGGGGCTGCGCATCTTCGGTCTTAATTCCATTACGGCTTACATGCTGCATACGACGTTCAGGCTGGACAGGATTGCCGGAGTGTTGCTTCACGGTTTTGAACAATATACGGGTGATTTCTTTCCTTGCGTTGTGGCGCTGGGTGAATTTGGCATCCTCTGGTTTATTATCCGTCACATGTACAGGTACGGAATATTTCTTAAAATCTAAATATATGGCCTCATGAACAGGCGAATATTTATCCGAAATGCCGCCGGCAGTCTGCCGCTGTTACCGCTGTTGCCGCTGCTGTTCGGCTGCCGGACAGGGGGCGGCGAAGCGTATTACGGCGGCGCGGAGGATTTCGAGGCAATGCCAAAAGCCGACGCACATTATCATTACGATACGTTCCCGCCACGATGTTTCAGCATCCGGTCGCCTGCAACGGAAAAGGCCAGCGCTACGATCAGAAGCCATTTAGTCCGGTTCGCTTCCTTCATCGACAGAAGGCCGACAAGCAGGGCGCATGTGACGGGCACGCCTGCATGTAGTACGTAGCTGTATCGCGTCAGAGCAAGCACGGCGCACGTGAGAGGAATAAGTGACAGTCCTGCCGGCTGATAATTAAAATTTTTCATATGAAACTGTTTTTTTGTAAATTTTATAAATATTTGACCGAGCATCCAATTCGTCCGCCGTCCGGATTTCCCGAAACAAAGGCAAACGAAAACGATGTGCAAACTGTTCGGTTGTAGGTTCGGCATCATACCTGTTTGAAGCAGAACACAGCGGAGTTTTGCATGGTCTTACGAATGAGTTTGCTGTTAAGTTGAAGGAGACGACCTCCTATGAGCAGCTGCAACAATT